>JARFQX010000703.1 GCA_029287555.1 Rubripirellula sp.
GATAATATCCAATAGCGAAACTTCAAAAGTTCTGCCCCACCTCTAACCCGCTCGGAATCGACGTGTCGAAGGACTCTCACTTGCGGTTTCCATCCCACGCGTTGAGCGAGACCGAGATACCCGGGCCGTGCGAATTCGTGCGGCGCGAAGCCGCTCCGATGTGTGATGGGGTCGAGTCGATCGAAGGCAGCCGCGCTGCGGAGCTGCTCAAGCAAAACAAGGTCCAGGCCATTCTGTTGATCCACGGCACCTTCGCCGGTAACGACATCGCGGGACTGGTGCGGGAGATCGCTCGCTTTTCACCTGTCTCGGCGCGTCGCATCCGCGAGTTGGGCAAGCGTTGGCTCGATGATTTTGTTGGCGAGATTGGCAACTATACCGAGGACTTTGCCGACGAACTATTGAGTCGACTCGGTGGAGATTCCTCACCCACCAAGGTCCACTGTTTTCAATGGTCCGGTGAGAATCATCATTTGGGTCGCGCCGACGCGGTGATGTCGCTGATCGAGAAGATCGATTCCATCTGCGATCCAGACGCGTCCGGTGACCGCGTACTCATCTGGGCGCATAGTCATGGAGGCAACGTGGTCGCGATGCTGTCGCAAATCGTCGGTGCGGATCGGTCGGACACGGAAACCTTCTTTGAGCAAACGCGACTGCACTATCACAGTCCCACGTTCGACAAAGTTGACTTGAGCGCGTGGCAACGGGTGAAAGATCGGTTGTTGAGCCAGAATGATTTTCCCGCACTCGACGTCGCAACCTTTGGGACGCCGCTGCGGTACCGTTGGAACCGCGAGATCTGTCCCAAGTTGTTGCATTTCATCCAGCATCGCGTTGTCGACGCGAAGCATCCGACCAAAGCGGTTCTCCCTCAATCGCCACAGGATGTCTATCGTGCCACTGCGGGGGACTACGTTCAACATCTGGGAATTGCCGGAACCGACTTTCTGCCTTCGATCTTTGCCTGGCGTGATTGGCTGGTGGAACGTCGCATGGGAAGAATATTCGAGTCGACGGCGAGACGCCGCGACGTTTGGAAAAAGCTCAAACTCGGTCGCCGTCCTTCGTGCGACGGCACAACGCTGCTTGTCGACTACTCGTTCGAGGACAACCCCTGGTACAGCAAGCTGTTCGGACACGGCGTCTACACCATGCATCAATGGCTGCCGTTCCACTTGCGCGAGATCACCGAACGCTTCTACGGCTAATCAGACGCTCGACGACTGCGTCCACGGCCAGAGGGCCCGACAGATGCAATATATCCGCCCGCCCTTCGCGCCTGTTTCTTACTCAAACGTCATAGCGAACGGGATCGCGTGGAAACACTTTTCGGCTTGTTGATATAAGTGAGCCGTTGGCCGTGACGGCTTGCTGATTTAATCGAAACCCGACGCGTTAGCGAGGAACTAACCGCCGCGAATCGCTAGTACGGGCGTCCTCGCTCACGCGTTTTGAAGTTGCGTTTTTTTCGTAACCCGACGCGTGAGCGAGGAAAATCTGATCTTAACTCATGCCTCGCTGACGCGTCGGGTTACGATTTTCCAATAGCTCAGCCGAAAGCGCAACTTCAAAACTCACGCGTCGGGTTATGAATGGAATTAAATCAACAGGCCGGTGAGGCCACGGGCCCACTAAGTCTCGACTAAATCAACAAGCCGTTTTCCCGCTTCTTCGGCTCACTCAAGTTCCGCCGCAAGTTGCTCACGGAAGATCTTGCTGTTGTGGCGGATATCCACCGGCAACGGGCGATCGCGAATGACGACCTTTTCGATCCGCCGGGTCAGCGGATTGCGAGCAGCAAGTTCCAGCAATTCTCCTTTCAGTTTCTCGCGTTCGGCGGCGCTGCGAGGCATCTCTTCACGATGAGGCTCAACCACGATCACCGGCTCTTGATTCGGCCGATTTCCCCGTCCCACCAAGGCGGACCGATACACCGACGGATGAGCGTTAAAGATCGCTTCGCAAGGGACCGTGAACAGGGTTCGGCGCTGCATGGTCACCCGATGCGACTTACGACCGCAAAACCAGAATCGGTCACGGTCGTCGAGGTAACCCACGTCACCCATGCGATGCCAAAGCCGATCCCCGTCGCGCACCTTGTGAAGGGGATTCTGATCAGTGCCAACCACGTAGCACTGCGTCACCATGGGCCCGCTGACCATCAACTCCCCAATTTTACCGCGAGGCATTTCCGTCGTTTCGCTAATGTCCGTGAGCGGCCCGTCGTCAATTTCGATCACCCGCCACTGCACGTCTGCGAAGCGCGTCCCCACGCAAGTTCCTTTTCCCTTCGCTGCGGCCGGACCGGTTTCCGCGATGACCTCACGCGATTCGATCGAAGCGATCGGGAGCGCTTCGGTTGCGCCGTAGGGGGTCGAGATTTCGGCTTCGGAGTGAATCAGTTTGCGAAGCTCAACCAGCGTGGCAGCGGGCACCGGGGCGCCGGCCGAAAGGACGCGTCGCAGGGAAGGAAATGGTTGTTGGACGCCTCGCTCGTGCGACCAACGAACGACCCGATTCCAAAGCGCCGGCGATCCGAACGCTTGGTCCACTTCCCACTGCGCGGCAGCCTCGACTAGCCGCTGCGGATTGACTTCGGCTGGCCGTGTCGGGTCCATGTCGGGAATGATCGCGGTCACCCCCATCACTGCATCGAACAGACCGAAGAGCGGAAAACAAGCCAGATCACGTGAGCCACGATGAATGTCGTAGCGTTCGCGGATCCGATCTATCTGGGCGTGAAACGTGCCGTGCGTGTAGAGCACTCCTTTCGGTGGTCCGGTGCTACCCGTCGTGAAGATAACGGCCGCCGGATCGCTGCGTTCAATTCGCGGCAGATCGATCTGCTCCCGCTGCTTCGTTCCTTCGGCGAGGATCTGGTCCAATCTCTTGCCGCCCCAAAACCATCGCCGGCCCCCGACCGTGACGTTCCAAGTGGCGGCGGGAAACCGTCGTCGGAGAAGGCTGCGAATCGCCTGGGCCTTGGGAATCGCCACGAATCCGTCGGGCTCAGCGCCGCTCAAACAATCAACGAGATGACTGCGGCCCATCCCGGGGTCGACCAACACCAAGGTCACGCCAGCTTTGAGCAGCGAGAACACCAGTTCGATGAACTGCGCGCCAAACGGAACCAGCATTACCAATCGCATGCCAGGTTGGACTCCCCAAGCGATCAGGCCTCGCGCGATCGCGTCACTTCGCTCATCGAGGTTACCAAAGGTCGTCAGGGCATAACTTCGTGAACCATCGGGCTGCGGCGGACCATCGGGCTCGGCAATCGCAATGGCTCCCGGCGCCAGGGAAGCGACGATGCCGAGTCGAGCCGCAACATTTCCATCCGTTGGTCGGGCCGCCATCAGCCAACCGCTCCAATGATCGGGGATGCTTCGCGGATCAACAGGTTAACAAGACGATCGGCAATCGATTCGGTGATGACCTGTTGAGCGCCCTTCCATCCAGGTATTCCATTGACCTCGACCACTCGCCCGGATGACTCGTCGTCGTCGATCAAGTCAACCGAAGCAAACTTCAGCCCAATCTGCTGGCAAATCTTCAGCGCCATCGTTCGGTTGGATTCACTCACACGAATCGATTCACAGCGACCTCCTCCGGCAACATTCGTCCGGAAATCTCGCGAACTGGTTCGGCGGACCCCGAGCACCTCATCACCGATCACCAGCAATCGAGTGTCCCGTCCGCCCGGAGGCACAAATCGCTGTACGTAACAAACCGCGTCCAATTTCTCGAGGGTGGAAAACGTGTACCACGCCAATTCCGGGTCGCTAATCCGCATCACCCCGCGACCTTCACCCCCGAAAATCGGTTTGACCACGCAGTCACCACCGAGCGCGCGAAACGCATCAATGGCCTCACCGCGCGACTGCACCACGGTCGTTTCGGGGACCGCATATCCGAGCCCTGCGACAACCCCAAGGGTCGCGAATTTGTCGATTGCAATCTCCAATCCGCGCGGCGAGTTGACAATCGGAATGACACGGGCCGGCGATCCGGAGGACCGCAGCGATCCAGGCGACAATGGCGAGCCAGGGGACAATGCGTGTAACGTCGCCAAGCGAAAGGTGATCTGTTCCAGCGACCCGGCGGGCATGGTACGGGTCAACACCACATCGAAATCGGCGATCGCTCCCGCCTCGCACGCCACTCGCAATCCGTGGTCGCTGATCGAACTGCGAAGCGTTTCATAGGAAGCCAGTGCCAGACGGCAACCGAGGTCGGCGGCGGCCGTTCGCAGCTGCTTGGCGTGCCAGCCTTCGCCGGCGCCAAGGCACAAAATGCGAGTTCCACTCATGAAAGAAACGACTGGCGGAGGATCTCGGTCTCGATACGACCGGCGGTCCACGTCCTTCCGCTGCGCAGATTGTGGATGGTGACGACGGCGGGACTGAACAGCAGCGGATCGACTTGGTAAAAATCGTAATTGTACTGCTTGAATACTCTGGCGAATGGTTGCCCGTGATCACCCGACGAGCTGCTGGGCACCTGCTCGATCACGGAGGCAACCCGATCATCTTCGTCGTCCGCCCAAAGCGTGACCGTCGCCCCATAGAGCATCGCGTCGTTGGTCCGACCGATTCCCTGGACGGTATCACCCGGTTTGGCCGGAGGGGGCAGCGGCGCGTGGCCCGTCGCCGAAACAATCTTGCGGACGTCAAAGTGCAATTCGTGCAATTTGTGCATCGCCGTTTCAACGCTTCGCGCGACCACCTGCAGGCTACCGGCCAGCGAAGTGCTTGGGGCAATCGCCAAATGCAGGTCCGGCGCGCTGACGCCACACTCCGACGCAATCAACGAGATCGACGATTCGGTCGGCAGCTTGTCGGCCTCGAGTACGCCGGTAATTTCCCGCGCCGGCTCGTGCAGTCCCAGATCCTCCAACACCGGCTCACGTCCGCGGACCATTCGCATCGGTCCGCTTCCCATCGCGAAGAAGTCATCGCTCTGCACGGGCCAACCGGCGTACTGGCATCCCAAACAAGCGACGAGAGGATCGTCGGTGCAAACGAAGACCCCTTGGTGACTGCAAAGCTGGGTGGCGTCGGCCGGCCCCAACGAAACCTCGGCCCGATCGCCCAGGCAGAGCCGGGCGAGCAGCCGACCGGCTCCCAGACTTCCACGACAATGAACGCCCGCATCAAGCACGTGCGCTCCGCCTATCATGGTGGACTCACAGCCAAGTTTCCCGACTTCGCTGAGTGCCTCGCTGAACAAGTGCCTGGCAAGATGATTCGACATGCGGGAAATCGTCGTGAAAATCCCGCCGGATGTCTAGCGGGCGATGGGCCAGGAGAATGGCAACCGGCAGCCTCCTCCCCCGTACGCCCCCCTGCCCAACTCGGGCGTGATGAGTCATCCTGAGTGGTCTGGAGAAAGCTCACGTCCAATTTCGATCGACCATGCCGCTCAGCATCATTCAGTATCCTCATCCCACTTTACGGGTCCGGAGCAAACCGATTCGTCGCGTCGACCAGGAACTTCGTGATCTGGTCGCCCAAATGCTCGAGTTGATGTACCAGGCCGAGGGCGTTGGCCTGGCCGCCAATCAGGTCAACGTGCCGCTTCGGCTGTTCGTCGCCAACCCCAGCGGCCAACCCGACGAGGGAGAGGAACTGGTGCTGATCAACCCGGAACTGGAACGGCCCAAGGGAAATGAAACGAGCCAGGAAGGCTGCCTGAGCCTGCCTGGACTTTACGGCCAGGTAAAACGCCCCAAGTCGGTTCGCGTCAGTGCCTACGATCTATCGGGTAACCCGATCGAACGAGTGGTTGACGGATTTCTGGCAAGGGTGATCCAGCATGAGAACGACCACATCAACGGCGTGCTGTTTTTCGATCGCATGTCCAACGAATCGCGTCGTGACCTCGATGAAAGACTGGCAGAAATGGAGACGGTGTTTCGCTCAAAACAGAATGCCGGCGGAATTTCAGAGGATGCCCAACTGATAGCCGATCTCGACTCTTGGTACGACAAGTATTGCTAAGTTGGTCGGGTATCGAGTCCTGACTCCATCAGCAACTGGTACTGAAAGCAACGGGCGAATCCTCGGCCGCTGTTCAACGGCGGGGTCCAGATCGACCGACCCGATTCCCCGACATAAATTCCCGACCCGCAACAACATCCAAGCTCACAACAACCAAGCTCTGTCGCGTATCTCCAACCTGCGACCTCTTGCGGCAGGCATTTCAGACTTCAACGAGAGGAAACATCGTTTGGTTTCTGATAGTCATTCGTCCGGAACAGAATCGTTCGCTCCGCTGCGGTTGATCCTGATGGGCACGGGACCGTTCGCCGTTCCCTCGTTTGACGCGCTCCGAGTTGCCAAAGTGGGCACGTCGTCGCATTCGATCCTCGCGGTCGTGACGCGCCCCCAGCCGCCGGTGAAGAGTCGTTCGGGGCCGCCGCCCTCGCCCGTTCGATCGTGGGCGGAATCGCACGGGCTGCCGATCCTCGATCCACCAAACATCAATACGGAAGATGCCGTTGCGGAGCTGCGGGCATTGAATCCTGATTTGTTGGTCGTCTGCGACTACGGCCAGATCCTCAAGCCAGCAGCATTGGAAGTGGCCCGACTCGGCGGAATCAACTTGCATGGGTCTCTGTTACCCAAGTACCGCGGGGCTGCACCGGTCCAATGGGCGATGCTGTGCGGTGAATCGGTCACCGGGGTCTCGGTGATTCACATGACTCCACGGCTCGACGGAGGCCCGGTGCTGAACAAACGAAGCAGCCCGATCCGTGATGACGAGACGGCCGGTGAATTGGAAGAGCGGTTAGCCCAGCTTGGGGTCGACGCAACCCTCGAGGCCGTGACTCAAGTAGCCAGCTGGGACGGTGTTTCCTCGCTCGGGGCGCCGCAAAACGCGGCCGAGGCAACCAAGGCGCCGCGATTGCGAAAGAGCGCTGCGGAGATCGACTGGAACCGCACGGCTCGCCAGATCGATTGCCACGTGCGGGGTATGCAACCGTGGCCGGTCGCCTTCACCCATCTTCCCGTCTCCCCTGATAAGCCCCCGGTGCGACTTGCGATCAAGCGGATTCGAACTCTCAACCAATCCGTCGAGCAACGTCGGCCGGGTCAAGTCGTCGCGACGCCGCAAGATGTCGCGCGGGGCCTGGTGATCGCCACGGCCGACCAACTCGTGGAGATCGTCTGCCTGCAACCGGCCGGCAAACGTGAAATGTCGGGAGAGGAGTTTCTACGCGGGAACAAGCTGGCCGACGGCGTGTGCTGCGTGAAGAAGTAGCCTGACCTTCGCCGCGGCGAGGCCGAGGGCCTCAGCCACCGGTGCGAGAGACACCGGTGCGAGAGACACCGGGCTCCCCCGGTATCGATTACGATGACGAATCTGAACGGAACCATGTTTTTAGCGCTGCCCGGACGCGCCGGTCGTTCAACCATACCCGCCAATCTATTGAGCCCATTGAGCTGAGATCGCGATGAACGCATGGATCATGATTCGCATTCGTCTCCTGCAATCGCCTCTTGCGGTGACCGCAATTGTCGTGGCTACGATCGGAAACTGTCTAGCTCAAAGACAGGTTTACCACACGGCCGAGGAACCGCTCGAGCCAACCGAAGCCGCACAAACGATGCGCGTGCCCGAGGGTTTTCGCGTGACACTGTTCGCTGGAGAACCCGACGTCAAGCAGCCGATCGGATTCTGCATCGATGATCGCGCCCGACTCTGGGTTGCCGAAGCCTACAACTATCCCAACCATGGAACCCGCGCGGGCGATCGAATCGTGATCCTCGAGGATCGTGACGGAGATGGAAGACACGATCGACGCAAGGTTTTTTACGAGGGACTGAATTACGTCAGCGGGATCGAGGTCGGTTTCGGTGGCGTTTGGGTGATGTCACCACCATTCA
>JARFQX010000711.1 GCA_029287555.1 Rubripirellula sp.
AATACCGTCGACGCGCGGCTGGTAGGCGGCCCGCACGATGAAATGGGTCAGGTCAACCGAGTCCGGGCGACGAAGCCGGACGATCCGCATCGTGATCCAAACCCGATCGTCTTCGACTTCGACCGTGATCGGCCGCGTGCGCGCAAACTGAATCGTCACGTCGTTTGGGATGTCCTCAGGCATGACCAAATCGTCTCGCCCGAATGTCTGCGTGACGCGATGCACCAGTTCGCGAATCGAAACGGATTCGCCACGTGGCACCAATCGCTCAAGCATATTGTTGATTGCCGATTGGTGAACTTGCAGACTTACCAAGCTGTGGCCGGGCGCGCGGGGTCGCGGTGTGAACGCAGCCATCTGCCAATCACCGGCGACGCGGAATCTCGCCACCAACCGCTCGTCGGTGGTCTGCATGTCGGTCACCAAGGGATCGAGTTGCAAACGTCCCAGCGGACCGAGGACCAGGGAACTCAAACGCTCGGTCGCGTCGTCGACTTGGTCTTCGAGCTTCTGTTCGATCTCGCTTGCGATCCGCTCCTGCATGAGTCGGTTCGAGATCTGGTTAGCGCGAGGCGCCAGTTCGCGAAAGCGATCTTCGGCGATGCTTCGCACCAATGCGCCGATCAAGGGTACGCCGTCATACTTGGTGTTAATGCCCCGGAGCCGCGTCTGTCCCCGAACATCAACTTGGGGATCACCGATGCTCACCGCGTTCGGAGTAATCTCGACGTGGGTGTCGGCGCGAAATCGCGACTGCCCGAGCGTCAGCAGCGAGACGGGGTCGCGGACGCCGGTCGATCGCGTCATCAGGTTTCCGTCCGCGCCCAGTCGCACCCTCCAACGATCGGGGGAAGGAACGAGCGCGAGATTCAGGTCGGATTCGACAGCACTCCGGCCTCGCACGCGACTGCCGAGAATCGTTGTGTTCACCGGGACCGTTTGCGGCTCCATCTCCGGCGTCATCCGTTCCAACAGGCTCGCGCTGACCGCCATACGCACATTCGCGTTTCGGTAGTGCGTATCGACGGCTTGGGCAATCTGACGAGCTAAAGGATTATCGGCGTGCCGCAACGTTTGCGCGGCGGCAGCAATCTCCGCCGTGGCAAGGTCGAGCGGATCGCTCTCGCTCATTTCGAACTGTTGCAACAGCTTGGCGTAATCAACCGCATCCTGCGCCCACGGCCGAAGCAACTGCGCGAGGTTTGTGATCGATTCCCTCTCGAGCCACCGCTGCTGGTCCGCGCTGAGACGATGCCACTGCAATCTAGAAAGGAACCGTTGAGCAAGCATTCGCCTGGACGCTTCGTCGTCCAACTGCCCCGCACCTTCGATCTCATCAAGCAGCAAGTAGCGAGTCCAGCCGTCGACATCGCCGGTCGGTTGCAGGTCCTGGCGGACTGCGGCGAGCGCGTCCTCGGTAGAGAGCGATTGATGTTTGGATAGGTTGCCCACCATCCACGCGTTCTCACCGCGATTGACCTCCCAAACTAGTTTCCAGATCGCAGCGCGCCG
Organism: Rubripirellula sp.; assembly: GCA_029287555.1. GTDB lineage: Bacteria > Planctomycetota > Planctomycetia > Pirellulales > Pirellulaceae > Rubripirellula. The sequence continues at coordinate 1,513 of JARFQX010000711.1, forward strand.
CGCGATCGCGTGTGAGGTGCTGAGCCACTGCACCTGCTTGGAACGATCTTCTACTTCCTCGGCGCGACGCAATCCCTCGACCGCCAAGGCGTCGAGCCGCTTGATCAATCGGCCGGCTCGATCGTCCCCGAGACGCGGAAGCGATCGCAACCGGTCCAGCTGCATGGTCACTTCGTCGGTCCACTGGACAAGCCGCCCGGACGGCTTCGAGACCGAAACCAATTGATTCTGATCCGATGGTTGGAGGTTGACCGCCAGCGCCGAAAGGGCATCGAGTTGTTCGTCGAGCTTTGCAGTAACCGGCCATCCAGCGGGATTCGCCCCATCGATCGCCCGAGAATGGTTTTCGAGTCGCTTCGGACGATCCGCATCGATCGACGGTTGATCGATAACGACGGGAATTGTCTCTTGAGCGCCTCGACCACCGCCGCCCATCCGATCGGAAGCCACCACTCGAAGCATCCGATCGATCGCTTCACCATCCAGTTTTTCTTCATGGCTCATCGTTGGAATCTCAACATGCGATCCAGCCTTGCTCGAGACTTGAAGCGCTGGAGAGCTGAACCTCCGTCGCGCGAGCACGCGGTTAGACCGAGGCAGAACCGAATCAGATCCCATGGAATCTCGAAGTCCCAAGACGTTATCCGGGCTGTTCAGATCAGGCTCTGGTAACTCCACCGATGCAACCGAAGGCTCCGAACCGGCCGGCGTGGATCGGCCAGTCAACCTTCCTGACCCGCGATGTCGAGGCGTCCGGCGCGATGCCGCGTGCTCTCCCGTACTGGGAGCGACGCGGGCGTCCCGCTCGGAAACGCTCACGCTGCTGGCAACTTGCTGGGCCGTGCTGATCTCCTGCTTCAGCATCAGCCCGGCCAACTCATCGGTTGGCATCGGCCACGGATTTCGATGGCCCATCGCCGAGGCGCGCCGCTGGCGTTCAACCCCAGTGATCCCGTCTGTCTTTGCCGGTACCGTCGCTGGAGGTGAGGAGACACCAAAGGCCCTTGCAACGCGCGCCGGTAACCGCATCGCGCGGGTCCCGTACTCACTTCGCGCCGAAATCTCAACCTGCTCGGAAACATACGCCGTGCTCACAGCAAGCAATTGAACCGGTGTCACCACGTCCGAGGAAACG
>JARFQX010000782.1 GCA_029287555.1 Rubripirellula sp.
GCTCAGTGAAACGGTGCTCGTAATCGATTGACCGCGCATCTCTTCTCGCCACAACTTGTCGTCCGGGAATTGAGAACGACCCTAACACATCGCCACTGACGCTTGGGCAGCGGTGCCCAGGTTCGTATCGATTACGAGCACGAGCACGAGCACGATTGGTTCAACGCCAGAACGATCGCCGTAACCGAGCGGCGACGAAAGATTTTCCATTTCAAGGCCGCCCAACTTCGCCGCTTCGGTTCACGGCTTGGTTCAAGTAAGCCGCTGGCGCGGCGGGTTGGTTGGGTGAGGTTCAGTTTACGGGCTGCTCCCGGCGCATGCCACTTCTGTCGGGAACGATTTCCTTGTTGCTTCTGTTTCTCTCAACAAGGAGACCTCTCATGGTCAACTACGATCACCCTCCAAAGTCGTCTCGTTTCTTCGGCGGCAGACTCTACCAAGCAATGAGCGATGACCTGCAGCTCGCAGGCATGAGCAAGCGAACCGTTCATGGCTATCTCTGCGCCGTTAGGCAACTCGCTGACGACTGCAAACGAAAGCCCGACAAGATCACCGAGGCACAACTACGCCGGTACTTCCTCTACCTTAAGAACGAAAAGAATGCAGACCACCTTGGTCTATCTGCATCTGACCGATGCTGCCCAGGCCAATGCCAGGGAGAAGATCGAGGAGCTGTTTCGCCGAGGCTAGCCGATGCCTTCGGTTGCGGATGCCTTGAGGCAGCACGCACCGGCCTACTTGAAACGCTTTGGCGATGCGGTTCCCACTGGACATCTGAAAGTGATTAGCGCGATCACCCGCTGCCGTACCGGCGCTTTGGGTGGCGTTCTCTATCACTTCGATGGCTGTGGTCGTGAGCACTGGGTCGGTCGCTCTTGTGGCAACCGGCACTGCCCGTCTTGCGGCAAAGAGAAACTGTATGCCTGGCTGGACAAGCAGACTCAGCGTCTGATGCCGGTGCACCACTTCCTGGTCACATTCACAGTTCCGACGGAGCTGCGGCTCGTGCTGCGCGGTCACCAGACTGACGGCTACCGCGCATTGTTCGACGCTGCGGCCAGCTCAATCCGCGACGTGGGCAGCGTGACCAAGTCGCTTGCCGGTTGTCAGCTTGGATACTTCGGGATCTTGCACACCTGGGGACGCGATCCGACGGTTTATCATCCTCACGTTCACTTCGTCGTTCCCGGCGGCGGCGTGAAGGTGGATGATCAAGGCCGGGCAATCACTTGGCAGGCAACTCCCGAAAACTTCCTGTTCGATCATGGTACCTTGGTTCGAGTTTACAAGGCGAAGCTGGCTGATCAGTTACGAGCCTGTGGTCTCTACGAGCAAGTGCCGATCAAAGGTTGGAGCAAGACCTTCGTTGTTGACATCCGGCCAGCCGGTGATGGACGAGCGGTACTGAAATACCTGGCCCCCTACGTTCACCGTGTGGCGATCAGCGACAGCCGAATCGCCCACTGTGATAAATCGTTAGTGATGTTTCTTTACAAACCGTCCCGAGCGAAGACCTACCGTCGCCGGACGGTCAGCGGGACGGAGTTCGTCCGTGGCTTCCTGCAACATACGTTGCCACCGGGCTTTCAAAAGATCCGTTACTACGGCTGGATGAGTGCGAACTCCAAGATCCCCTTGGAAGAAGTCCGCTGGTTGATCTGGCTGTTCTTGGGCTGGACGTTCTGGCTGGCAAGTGGTCACGCACCCCAGGACAAGCCACCGCCAAGACCGCAAGTGCGCTGTGCGAACTGTGGAAGCACGATGCGGGTGATCCAGGTCACCTACGAGCCAGTGCGATTACTGACCCAGCACGCTCTGAGTTACCTCGACAGTGGATAAGCGTCATCACAACGAATCCAACCGACAAAATCGCAACGTCACCGGGGAGGCGAGTGGTGAAGAACTGCATCGACCTCAAACTCCGTGGCTTCTACCCGATGAATCACTCATCAAAGGGCCCATCACAACCACACCGGTCAAGTCCAATGGCCGGTTCATTCGCGTAGCAAACGTGCAAACGGCATCTAACTGACTCGGTTCGCAAAACGAAGAAGAAGCGTTACCCAAGAAGGCATCCCAGGTCAGCCGGGCTTCTTGAACAGAGCCCTTGAACATCGGCGCGTGCCTCGCGATGTCAAAGGCTTAATGGTTAGCTTCGCGAATAGCACAACTGCGAAGGCCCCTGCAGTCTCAGTTTCGGTGCAAATTGCATATACATCAGTCGGATAACTTGGAATTCTCCGGCGCGAGCGCCGGATATTTAGTCTATCCCATTCATCGGCTCGCATGAAATCTCGCTAGTTTGAACTGCAAAATGTTGCGTTTTGCCGCTTCAATCACAATGTTCCCAGGTGCGTTGCCGAAATACATCCGGCGCATCGGTGCTTCGATGAAGATGTTCAAACAAATGACGGCTGCGGCGATGCTGGTCCAGGCGTCGATGGAAACGTCGGAGCGATCGTAGCGTACTCGCATTCCTCGGAGACCTTTGATCCAACTGATGGTGCGTTCAACGACCCAACGTACTCGTCCCAGGTGGCTGCCGTGTTGCTCGTTGCGTTTACGAATGTGCTAAGCACCGATCCGATAGTAGGATTGCCGAAACGCCCCCCAATTTCACCAAAGGTGATGGAGACGCGATTTTGTGCGCTCATTGACGGTCCCCCGATCTATTGATTCCCGAGACCCGATGGACTAAAACCTAAAATTGCGCAAATATTAGAGACGTCCCAGTCTCACTTATATCGGAGATGCTGCGTGCAGAAACTCCATCAGGAACGCCATAACGCTTAACACGCCCCAGAGTCCTCTCTCCGAAAAAATTATAGATAACCGAGAAAGCCCCTTGTCTTGATATTAGGGATGGTTAGCCCCTCCAAGCCACGCCGCCGCACAGGACTTGGGCGATCAACCTTGGTTTTGATCACGCTCTTTGTTGCGATGCTATCAGCGGATGGTGGTTTGATTCTTACTTCGGAGGCGGTGCCGTCACGTGGTTCGGTTGAGCAGGCCTTTCAGTTGACCGACTTTACGTCAGCCGAGCAGATTCGAGTTGGAGAGTTCCTGGCAGACAATTCAGGCGCGACATGCTCTAGCGGTTCGAATTCAAATTCCAGTTTCCAGGTTGTTGCAATCTCCCATGTGAGCGTGACCGTGGTTCAGCCATTGGTGTCGTTGCTACTGGCGGAGTCTCGACTGATTTGCGACCGTTCTTCTCCCGGCAGACAATTCCGACCGCCAAAGGTCTTGCTTAAGAAAATC
>JARFQX010000624.1 GCA_029287555.1 Rubripirellula sp.
GCCGGAACTATGACGGGCGTCATCGACGGAATACCTTACTCCGGCGACTTCAAGGAAGAACCGCACGGTGACCACGAACATTAGGAATCAGAGTCCAGACTAGATTTCGTTAGCTCAACACTCGAGAACCGACAATGAAACTTCGGTCGGTGAATCACACCGACCGCAAAACGGCTGACTTCTCCCCCCTGGCGGTTGGACCACTCGCCGTCACGAAGAAATCTCCGTTCGGCGCGGCGGTGTGTCGGGCGAAATGACACCGATGCAACTCAGAACGCGAGCTTCGAGCTAGCGGACGATGCACCCGACTGCACGAAAGGTGACCGAGCGAACCCCGAATTAGGGCCGATTCCACACCCTTGGCCGAATATGCTTCCGAAGAGTGATTAGACTGTCCCACACCGCCTGCACAGCGACGACGGACCGTCACTCAGAAAACGGTGCATTCCCGTGGAGTCTCAAGCTGCACGAGTTGGCGGGACAATTGGGGGCTCGGGAGCGTTAACCGCGACAAGAAGATGTGGCAAATCCTGGCCGATCCGGGGGGCTACCACGCGAAGAAGGAAATAAGCTGGAAATCACGAATTGCGGTTTGGTAGAATCCGCCTATGGCTACCACAACCTATCTTGATCGATTTCTGGAACCTGTGACCGAGGCGCTGACGCCGGACGTCGCCGCTGCCATTGTAAATCTCCGTGCCGATCCTGAAACCGAAGCGGAGATCGAAAAGCTTCGAGAAAAGGCGAATGAAGGGAAGTTGACGGCAGAGGAAGAGGCCGCCTACAAAGACTTTGTGGAGGCTGTCGACGTGATCTCCATCCTGCAGTCGAAAGCTAGGCGATTCTTGGCTCGTCAAAGCTCTTGACATGGATTCGCAGACGAAAGAATGCGTTCGCAAGAGGGCTGGTGATCGCTGTGAGTACTGCCATCTGCCACAAGCGGCCACGCCCTTTATCACGTTTTACATTGAGCATTTAATAGCGAAGCAACACACGCCGGACGACGAAGACCTCGATAATCCGGAGCGATTGGCACTCGCATGCGACCGCTGCAATCTCTTGAAGGGCCCCAATCTTTCCAGCATCGATCCAGAATCGGGCGAAATCGTCAACTTGTTCAACCCCCGCAAGGATCATTGGGGAGAACACTTCGCGGTACGAGCAAGCATGATTGTCGGAGTGTCTCCAACGGGGCGGGCCACCGTGCGACTGCTGAACATGAATGACAGTCGTCGCGTCGACCTCCGGGAACAGTGGCTCGAGGAAGGTGGCGAGATCTAGAAAGATGCAAGTTAGATTGCGAGCTTCGTGCGTTCGGCCGAGGTAGCCGCGAGCTTGAGCAACGGAACAGTGGTGGCGTTGAAACGGACCAATGGGGCTTGGCTACCACCGCCTGACTTTCAACGGCAGCACCGTTTGAATTTCTTACCGCTCCCGCACGGACACGGATCGTTCCTGCCAACTTTGTGGCCGCTGCGGATACTGGTCACTGCTTGTGACCGACCAACGTCACTAGATGGTAGATGTGGACGAGGAACAAGTGTTGGCTGTGGATTCGGTTGTCGCGGCGGACGGGCTGGCTCCTCGCGAAATGCTGCCCAATGACTTAGCTCCGTGATCGTATCCGGCATGCCCGTTGGGCGGCAATACTCAAGCTCCTGCTTGACTGTTTCCTCACCTGCTGCGATTTGCGATTCGATGAACGCAAGATCAACGATCGATTCATCTACCAGCTTATGTTGATAGGCTGATCGAATGGTTTCCAGTGCCGCTTCCGCAGCCAGGTCGCCGAGCTCACAGGCCAGTGGCGCGAGCATGTCGTGGTATTCGTTTTCTACGCATTGCCGAAAATGTTGGTGGAGGGCGTCTACGGCAACCGGTCTAGAAATCAGCTCGTCTCTGACGAGATACTTGTATGCCTTAGCAGCGGACCAACGAACATACATGTTTACGTTGGAGTCCTGTACGATTTCGCCGATCTCGTCCGTGTTACCCCGTGAAAACAGGGCCAAGATGGGCGCAACCAACTCATGTACGCCGTCGCCCAGCAGTTCAAACGGCCCTTCGTCGGGAAGCCGGAGCACCTCAAGCATGATAGGAAAGGCTTCATCGACCTCCATTTCCGTCAGCAGAAACACGGCGAAGAACGAGGCATCCTCTTCAATTTTATCACCGTTGCGAACTCGTAGAATCGCCTGCTCCAAAGAACGCATCAGCAGTGGGACGAAGGTGTCGCGATGCTTCCGTACTTCCTTGATCGCGGCTACCGGTAACTTTCGACGGGCTGTGTCAAGTTCCTTCATTACGCGTTCGGTTTCAGAATCAACGCAGAGCTGCGTTATCGTATTGATGCGGCTCAGTATGTCGAGAGCATCGGAATTGGTCAGCTTTTCATAATCGGCCTCGACTTGGATGTCGTAGGCAGCAGAGATCTGGTTGACAGCGGCCAACTGGGCTTCAACCGCTTCTTTTGCTGAGCTGTTTAAGGTCGAGAGCGTCAGTCCCGACAAAGCCTCGAGCGCTGGCCAAACTCTCTGCCAAGCTGAAAGCGAACGAGTTCGTGTGATGTCCGATGATCGTTGAGCCTTGATGATGATGTCTGACATGGAACGTCCCGGTAATATTTGATCCGGCATCATTCAGCACATTCTCCCGCGCCCGCCTACGGCGCGAAGACGTGTTCAAATGTGACCGGCTACGTTGGCTGCACGCTTCCAACCAATTTAACCCGAAAAAGGCAAATAGTGCTGCCAACATGCCGAGCGAACTCGCGCAGGGCGATGCA
>JARFQX010000858.1 GCA_029287555.1 Rubripirellula sp.
GGGTCGCTGTAGCTCAGTTCCGCCCCGCGACTTAACAGCAACTCCATCAATTCGAATGATGGACTTTCTCGCGGATCGTCGACATCCTTCTTGTAAGCCACCCCAGCCAGGCAGATTTTGCTGCCGCGGATCGGCTTGCAAAACTCGTTGAGGAACTCGGACGTTCGCGAAACGACATAATCCGGCATGGCTCGATTCACTTCACCGGCCAACTCGATAAACCGCGCGTTGAGTCCCTGCTTTCGTGCCAACCAGGAAAGATAGAACGGATCGATTGGGATGCAATGGCCGCCTAGTCCTGGACCCGGATAGAAGGCTTGGAAACCGAACGGCTTGGTCTTCGCCGCGTTGATCACCTCCCAGACATCAATGCCCATCGAATCAAAGATCGTCTTCAGCTCGTTGACCAGTGCGATGTTGACGGCCCGATAGATATTCTCCAGCACCTTCGCTGCTTCGGCGACTTCGCAATTGCTGACTGGAACCGTGCCGGCCACCGCCGATTCATAGAGTCTCGAAGCGCACTGCAGACTCTCTTCGTTGATCGCACCGACGACCTTGGGAATTCCCGCCGCACTGAAGTCGGGGTTGCCCGGATCTTCCCGCTCGGGACTGTAGGCCACAAAAAAGTCGGTTCCTGCCCGCAATCCCCGCTGCTCGAGGATTGGCACCATCACGTCGCGAGTGGTGGTTGGATAGGTGGTGCTCTCTAGCACGATCAATTGTCCCTCGCGCAGTTCGTTGGCGATCGTCTCACACGTGCCAATGACGTAATGCAGGTCGGGATCGCGGGCCTCGTCCAGCGGCGTGGGGACGCAGATCAAAATCGCGTCAGGCTCTCCCAGACGCGACATGTCAGCCGACGCTTCAAACTGTTTCCGCTCGATCCAACCGGCGATCTTTTCGCTGGCAATGTGTTTGATGTAGCTGCGTCCCCCGTTCAAGGCTTCCACCTTTTCGGGGTCGACATCGAAACCAAGGCAGCGGAACCCGGCCTCCGTGAAAGCGTCGATCAGCGGCAAACCGACGTAACCCAGTCCGATCACTCCGATGAGGCAAGTGCGATCCTGAATCGAATCAATCAGTGACTGACAGCGGCTCGATACCATGGCGGTTTGGCGGCCCAATCGGGCAGCGTTAAAGAGGAGGCGAAAGGACTCGGAAAGGCTATTTGTAATCCGCAATCTCCCACCGTGGCGCAGCGGTCGACTCGGAAACTGGTTGACGCGGAACAGTTTATCCGGCCATGCGGAAGAGTGCGGTCGCTCGCACCATCTTTCCACGGCCTTGCCCGATCGTTTGTCCAGTTGATTCGGATCGGCCAATCGTAGCGTTTGTGCCGGCTCGTCGCGAGGTATTCGAAGACGCCAACGTTCCAATGTTCCCGCGGTAGCTCGCCATTACGTTCAATAGCGGCGGACGCGGTGGATCAGCGTCGTGCCGATGACCGCCAGGATGACATTGCCGAGCCACACGCCGTAGGGCGGAACATTACCGTCCTTGGCCTGCTCTAATCCGAAAATAAATAGCGGATAGTAGACGATCAGAGTCGGAAGGAAGCACAGGCCGAACGTCGACCAGTAATCGCTGGTTTTCGCAAGCATCGCCAACGGTGCCCCGACAAACACAAAAAAGAAGCAACTGAAGCCCCATGCCCATCGCCGCCAGGGTTCCGTCCGCAATCGGATCAATCGCCGTCGGTTGCCTCGCAGGGAGTTCTGGTAGGAGCTGCCCGCAGTTCCAGCGATCTGTTCGTTTCGCGACGTCAGAATCGAGAATCCCGTGTGAGCCGCCATTTGACCCACCAGGGAGTGTGTCCGTCCATCCTGCCGAAGTCGCTCGCTACTGATCAGCCTCAGCGGCAATTCACTTGGACTCGTTGTGCTGATATCTCGATCGGATCGCACCGCGTTGGAGAGCGGAATGCGAAACTCCGTCTCCCCCGGGACGATGCTTTGGAACACGTGGCCGCCTTCCACCTGACTGTCCACCACGCGCAGCAACAGCATCTGCGTCTCCGGATCGAGACTTAATTCTCCCTCGCGCGCCGAAAGTTTCATGGGGCCGTTCTTTCCACCGTTATGGACCGTGACCGTTGGACGAATCAGGGTGCGTCCCCGCACCTCGCGCACATGAATGGAGAAACCTTCTTCGGAGGTATAAGTCTGTTCGGATCGGAGCACGCGGTAGGCAATGTCCTCGATCGACATCAACACGACCCGATTGACACCAGGACGTCCCCACGAAACGGCCAAGTCCGAGATGTAGACCGCTGCTGGGCTAAGGAGTGCCGCAAACACGATCGCCGGTTGCAGCAGCTTCAGGGGCGAGATCCCGGACGCCTTGACCGTTGCCACCTCGCCGTCGGCGGCCATGCGGCCATACACGCAGCAGACCGAAAACAGTGCCGTTGCGGGAAACGCGAACTGCAGGGAAATCGGCAAGATATACGGGAGCAATTGAACGACTGCGACCACCCCAAGTCCACGACGAAGCAATTCGCGCGCGACACCGATCAAAAGAATCAGCAGCGTCAGCGCAATCAGCGAGACGATGAAGATCTTGAGGATCTCGAAGAGTACGTAGCGAGTCAGACGGCTCGGCATGGAATCGGATGGCCGGGGAATCGGATGGCCGGGGAATCGGTCGGGCGGGGATCTGGCGAGCGTTGCCTTCGTTGTGTGCGGGACGGCTTCGACATGCCGGTGGATGGACCCCGGGGAAGTCTGTAACAAACGCACGATTGTGGGGGGTAGAGGAAAAGCGTCGGAATCGGTGCCCGATCGCCACTGAGCGGCCGGTCCTGCGACACACCTGCCAGGCGATCCGCGACGCCTGGCAACGAGGTTCAAGATGCATTGGTTGACTATTTGTCCGAGCTCTCCCAGGCTCGCTGATTTGCCACGGCTTTTGGCGTCCGCTCGGCACTGGTAAACTTCCGCGAAAACGTTTCTCGGTTTCGAATTGAGAGTTGTTATGGCCAGGCGCAAGGGTTCCGAATTCGCCGGTTTATCCGTTGCTATCATCACGCCCTTCCAGGGCGGGGAGGTCGATTACGGGCGATTGCGCGAGCAGGTGGAATTTCAAGTTGCCGCAGGTACCCGTTGCCTGGTTCCGGTGGGGACGACCGGCGAATCGCCGACGTTGTCGCACGACGAGTACGATCGCGTGATCACCGAAGTCATTCAATGCGTCGCGGGGCGCGCCAAAGTGATGGCGGGAACGGGCAGCAACAGCACGGCCGAAGCGCTGCGGCTGACTCGGCGTGCCGCCAATGAGGGGGCTGATGCGACATTGCAAGTTGCCCCCTACTACAACAAGCCGACCCAAGAAGGCTTTTACCAACACTTCAAAGCGATTGCCGAGGACGTGGACATTCCGGTCTGCGTTTACAACATTCCGGGCCGAACGGGAAAAGAGATCGAAGTCGACACGATTCAACGTCTGGCCGAGATCGATGGGATCACGATGGTCAAGGAGGCGACCGGAAAGCTTGACCAGTGTTCGGCGATTATCGGGACGACCGACCTGACCGTTCTCAGTGGTGACGATTCCTTGACGCTTCCGATGATGAGCGTTGGGGCCGAAGGGGTGATTTCGGTCGTCGGCAATTTGGTGCCGGGACCGATGATTGAGCTGGTCGAAGCGGCTGCCTCGGGAGATTTCCAGAGAGCCCGCGAGCTGCATCATCGGCTCTTTGCCCTTTGTTCCAACATGCTTTCCTTGGCGACGAATCCCATCCCCATCAAAGCCGCGATGCAGATGGTTGGTCGTGACACCGGGGAGTTGAGGTTGCCGATGACTCCACTTGATGAGTCGCAGTCCAGGCAATTGCGAGAGACGTTGTCGGCGTTTGGGATCGAAGCGGCCAGCCTGGTTTGACGATCTTTCGCAAGTTCAAGGCGGATATGCCAGACCCTTGACCGGGTTTTGGGACCGGTTGACTCGCCCAGCATGGCACGCGTCAATGATGGGCTTAAGAGAGGTACATGGCACCATAGGTCAAGTTGCGAACCGGCATTCCTGGATAGTCTTGGCGATCCATCATTAGGGCTAGAAGAGCATTTTCAAGTTTCTCGTAGGCGGCAAACGATAGTCGCCGATCGCTCCGCCGATCGTATTGGGCTGTTAAGCTGCGATCGGCGATTATGTGATCCTTGAAAGTGCTTTAGCGATTGGAGAGCGGCCTGACGGGGGCAACGGCATCAACACCACATTGCCCACGCAAGTATTACATCCGTGAAATCTACCAGACTTGATACCATGGGCACCAATCACAGGAGAATACGGATGCTAACTCGCATTCTCGCCATCGCAGGTCTAATGACCGCAGTTGGCAGTCTCAACGGCCAGGACGTGCCGCTTGATCCTGGACTCAGTTACCCGATCGTCGAATGCGGGACTGATGAGCTAGTCATCTCGCGGGCCGACTATCTTGAAAAGCTGCAGGGTTTCTGGCTTGGACAATGCATCGCAAACTGGACGGGCCTGAGGACGGAAGGGGCCAGGAAGCAAGCACCTTTCTACACGGACAACGACTGGGGGACGAACAACGGGCGCAACAACGGCAAGATCGAATTCGTCCTCGTCAAGAACGGCGATGTCTGGGGCGCAGATGACGATACTGACATCGAGTACATCTACCAGAGTATTCTCGATGAGAACGACGCCAGCGTTGTGACCGCTGAGATGATCCGTGACGGTTGGCTGAAACACATCAAGAAGGAAGAGAACAACTTTCTCTGGGTTTCCAATGAATCGGCGCTAAAACTGATGATCGGCGGCATGCTACCTCCGGCGACAAGCCTGCCGGAAAACAACGAGAACTACGATCAGATTGATGCCCAATTGACAACCGAAGTCTTCGGGCTCTTTGCTCCCGGACGTCCAGACGTCGCCTTGAAAATGGCGCACCTTCCTATTCGCACGACAGCTTACCGAGACTCGGAATGGATCTCAGAATTCTACGTAGTGATGCATTCGCTGGCATCGTCGGTCGATCCCAACACGAGCATCCACCACCAGACTGTCTGGCTGGCCGAGCAGGCTCGTAGGCGTCTGCCCAGTGCATCGTACGCCGCCAAGATATATGACTTCGTAAAAGCGGAGTACGAAGGCAACCCCGACAAAGACAACTGGGAGAAGACTCGCGACGCCCTCTACGCACGTTATCAGGTACAAGGTGCTGATGGCTACAAGTCGCGTTCGTGGTTCGATGCCGGGATCAACTTTGGGGCCAGCCTGATCAGCCTGTTCTACGGTGAAGGCGACTACAGGCGAACGATCAAGATCGGGGCACTGTGTGGCTGGGACTCCGATAACCCAACGGCGACTTGGGGCGGGCTGCTTGGTTTCATGCTGGGCCGAGAGGGCGTCGAAGCGGCGTTTCCGCAGCACGAGATTTCCGACCTCTATAGGATTGCTCGCACGCGCATCAACTTTCCCGATCGGACGCCCGATCAGGATGGGGACGATTCCTTTGAAAGAATGGCTCAACGCGGCATCCACGTCATTGACCGTGTTGTCCTAGAAGAAATGGGTGGAGGTGTCGATCTGAAAAGAGACGCTTGGTGTATCCCTGGTACTAAATAAGTGTGCGCAATTGTGAATTGCTATTCGTGCTCGTGCTCGTGCTCAGTCGCTCGCGACGGTGCTCGTGCTCGAATCAATAGTCGCGGCTCTTACCATCCTTTTCAATTGCGAGCACCGCTTCGCTGAGAACGTGTTTCAAAATTGCATTGCGCATGAAAAATCGCTATAGCTCCAGTGGACTCTCTAC
>JARFQX010000940.1 GCA_029287555.1 Rubripirellula sp.
GTTGAGCGACATCCTGGCGGCCCGAGTGATCTGCTCCAGATAGGGACGGGCCAGCGGCGTAATTACTTCCGGCTCGACCTCACCATCTTGATCGCGATCGAGTTTTTCCAAGGCCTCGCGCAGGCCCGCCTGGCCATGGGCCTCGGATGGGATGAGACTCAGCGCCAGACCCAACATGGGCGCTGCCAGCAAGAGACGATAAGCGATGACGTTCGGCATAACTGAATCCTGTTACTCGCTTAACGATCGTTCCGGTCTCGCGAGTCCGACGATCGGTCCGATCGATCCGACCGGTACGACGAACTCCGATACGACAATGAACGCCGCGACGACGGGTTCTGTCCCAAGAATTGCTGCAACACGGTCTCAAAGACCTCACCATTCACTGGCGTGAGAACCTGCACGGTTTCTTCGGCTCGCTGGTCGATGCTGCGAACGAGCTTCTCGGCTTCTTTGAAGAGTTGTTGAGGAGCGGTGATGATCAGCGAGTTACTCGGCTCGTGAACCGCCACGGTCATCTTGGGCTCCAGGTCTCGAACGGGCTGGCTGCCACCCTTCTCTTGGGTTGCTCGATTGTCCGACCGTCGATCCCTTTCATCCTCTTGCTCGCGCGATCGCGGTTGCGGACGTTCGCCGCCGTTGCCGCCCTGTGCGGGTTGCTTCGATGCTTCCTCCACGACCCGCCCGGCAAAGGCCTCGCGAACGGCCTCGGCAACTTCACTCGCCTTCGTGTTGACGAGCTCGATCACGTGAGAGGTTCCATAGGTTTCCACCGACGTGAGACTGTTGTCCTTATCGATGATCCGCAGGTAGTCTTCAATCTGTTCGACCTCTTCGGTCCCGCCTTGCGCGATGAGTCGATTCAATCGCGAGTCAGCAAGCACCGTGAGCGTCCCCGAGGTCAACGTCATCGTGCCTTCCTCCGAACTGACATAGCTTCCAAAGAAGCTGTCGGCCGATGAAACATAGCCGTTGACCAGTGTGCTCGAGGTAGCTTCGCCGGCGACTTCACCTCCTTCGAGCAACTCAGCGAGCATTCGAATCGCGTCGACGGCCTTGGTGTACTTCAGGTAAAAGACGATGGGCGGCGAAGGCATCGATTCAAAAGGAGTTGCGATCGTTCGCAGGTGATCCTCAAAAGCATCAAGTGCTCGACTGTCATCCGACTGCATCAACAATCCCTGGGGCGTCAACTGACATCGGATCGCCGGTGAGCTAGAGTGGACATTTGTTGTGAGCCAACGTTGATATTTCGAATCAACGAGCCGTTCTTGCTTGGGCTTCGAAGGCGGTCTTTTTTCCTCCGTCAACACCCGCTCGGTCGATTCCGGATCCGCTTCTGCCCGCGAGCGGTAGAGAACGACCGGATTCTCACCGCGCCAAAACTTTGCCGCCGACTCCAAAACGATTTCTGCCTTGGAACCCCGTAACGGGAACAGTCTCAGTTGGCTGCTGTCCTCGGGCGTCGAGGTCTGGTCCAGTCCAGCCACGATCTTCTTGATCTGCTCGATCTGTGGGGCCTTTGCCCGTACGAACAAACGTCGATTGGCTGGATCGGCGTCGATCTTTGGTGCATCTGGATCGATATCGTCGGGATCGTCCAATGGTCCGGGAAGATCAAGCAACTCCTCGAGCAGGCTGATCACAAGGTACGGGTCGGCGGTCTTCAAGGGGATCACTTCAAAGTCGGCCTCGTTCGCTTGAAGCTGCATCACTGTCTGCTCGATCTCTCGTTGCACATCCGCCGAAGCCAGCGCCACCACGCTGCTTGATGCCTCGTCAATCGACAAGCGAACGTCTTTTCCTGCTAGCAACGTCTGCAAAACGTCGTAGACCGTCTCCACATTTCCGCCGCTGACGCGATAGTTGCGAAGTTCCGCTTGGCCTTGCTTCGTGGAAAGTGCCGAGGTGGGCCGGTCAATGGCCAGAACGAGTCCTTCAAGTAACTTGACCTTGTCTTCGACCCCGGTCACAAACAGGTTCTTTCCCTGTAGATCGGCCGAAACGCTCACATCAATTCCGATCATCTCGTCCGTCGCCAGACCCAAGTGAGGTCGCGCGACGACCAGGACATCTTCCGCATTGACGTGCTCCAGAGCAAAACTCTTGACCACGGTGCCGTTGTCGAGTTGATCCGACCGGAACGCCTCGAGCACCTTCTGGACGGCCCGAAGCTTTGCCACCGAGTCGGTGACCAGAATCTGATTGGTCTTGCTCAACACCTCCGGTGGATTCATCAACTTCAAGACCGTGAGTTCTTGAACGGCTTCTTCGGCCGAAATGTCACCGAGTGGGAAGATGCATTTCACGACGTCATGGGCAGATCGGTCGGGAAGCTCTTCAACTCGGATCAGGTCGGCCAGCGCGTCGAGTTGTTGTTTGCTGCGAGGATCGGCAAGGTTGATCACCGAAAGCAAATTGCCGTTTCTGACTAAGGCGAATCCCTCGGGCAGCAGGAAGAGGTTCAGGCGATCAATCGCCTCTTGGTAGGTGAACTCGCTTGGATCGGAATAAGAAAAACTTCCCGTTGGTAGATCACTGACGTGGAGGGCCAGATCGGCCTCGTCAGCGATCCAGCTGATCACATCACGCCAGGGGGTGCGATCGAACGAGAATCGTAGCGATGCATCCTTCCGCTCCCCGGCCCCGCTAGTAACCCTGTCACCGCCACTGACCCCGTCCCCGCCCGTGACCCCATCCCCGCCCGTGACCTCGGCTTCACTTGTCTCCCCAGCCTCAGACGCGATCACCGAAGGCTCCGTCAACGCCGCCGTCGCCGCAGACTCCGCAGTCGTGCTAACTTGTGGCGTTAAGCTCGATTCTTGAGTAACACCAGTCGTGACGACTAGGGTTGAAACCATCATTCCAAGCAATAGCCGACTGGACAGCACAAGGCGAGCGGGGGCGGAGCTCGGGAAATTCCGCGGGGATCTCATGGCGTAAGCTACCTGCGACGCGGGTTGAAGCTCACCGAGTCTGGCTTGGTGCCGCCGGCTTCTGCGAAGCAAATTGGCTTCAAACGAACTCGGATAGCAGGAATGCACCATTGGGCATTCCCTTTCAGGCGGGGAGTTAAGGTGGGAATCGGAGCGCAACCGATAAGGAGGTCGAACTTCCGATTGGACCCTGAGATGGTGCTCAGAATCCCTTATTACAGTACCTGTTGTGCCGAGAAAGTCAATCTCGGCGGCCCCGATTCAAGCCCGCGCATCGATGGCGGGTCGAATCTCTCCAGCGATCCACCGCCGCTGCCCGTTATCACGGTTCACGCGGGGGGAATCGCTGATAACTGCCGGGCCCATTCCTTATCCCAGGGCTCTCGGTAGGGACGGCTCAGCATCTCGGAGGCACCTTCGTCTCCCACGAAGTCCTCGGCCGCCGGATCCCAGCGCAGGTCGCGACCGCAGCGGAGGGCTATATTCCCCAGATGGGCTAGAGTAATCGAGCGGTGTGCAACTTCCACCGGAGCAACCGGTTTCTTTCGTGTCTGAACACAATCGAGGAAGTTTCCGACGTGGTCGTTACTCTCGTAAAGATGGATTTCGTTTTCAGCGATGACGGAGTTGTAGATCTCTTCCGAGCTCGCTTCGTGATTCCCCCGGTTGGCCCAGACCCAGCCATCGGTCCCCTCAAAGGTCACTCCCGGTCGTTCGGCACTGCTGATCGTTAAGCGAACTCCGTTGGCGTAGATACAGTCGTACGAAAACTCGACGGCGGTGTTGTAGATGGGCCCATCGGCAAACTTGCCACGCGCGTTTTTGATCGCAATCGGACCCGTTCGTTCCGTATCCATCCCCCACTGTGCAATGTCGGGATGGTGCCCGCCCCAATCGGTGATCTGGCCGCCGCTGTAATCGAGGATCCAGCGAAAGTTGACTCCGACACGCGCTGGGCAATATTCGGCCCACGGCGCGGGGCCAAGCCAAAAGTCATAGTTGAATCCATCGGGGATCGGCTCCGGATCGGTTCGATCCGCCGTCTTCCCGAAATCGGGAACGCCGCCGGGCAAACCGCATCGAACCGTTTGGAGCTTCCCGATTCGCCCGTTGCGAACCAATTCGCAGACACGGCGGAAGTTTGCGTCACTCCGTTGCTGGCTGCCGGTTTGCCACACGATCCCGTTGCGCTCGACCGCACGGACCATCTGCCTCCCCTCGTCGATCGTTAGCGAAAGCGGTTTCTGGCCGTAGATGTCTTTCTTGGCGTTGGCGGCCGCGACCGCGATCAAGGCGTGCCAATGGTCGGGCGTGCCGATGTAGATCGCGTCAACGTCCTCTCGCTCAAGAACCTCGCGATAGTCTTCGTAGGCGTCGCACGTCTTTCCGCCATAAGCCTCGTCGACGAGTTGACGGGCAGGCTCCCGGCCGCGAACCGAGTTGTTCCAGTAACCGGGGCCTTCTCGATTGACGTCGCAGACCGCCACGATTTGGCATCGATCATCTTTCAGGAACCGGCGGCTCCAATTGTACCCATTGTTTCCCACTCCAATGAAACCGATCGTGATGCGATTGCTCGGAGCCTGTTTCCCAAACACCGTCGCCGGAACGATCATGGGTGCGGCGACTCCCGCCGCCGCGCGCTTGACGAATGAACGTCGATTCAACCGGTTCATCACGAAAGCCTGATTGTGTGCCAACAAGAGGGAAGGAATCGAAGATTGTAGGAGGGCGAGAGCCGAGAGGCGAGAGGCCAGTGGCGAGTGGCGAGTGGCGAGTGGCGAGTGGCGAGAGACGAGAGGCGAGAAGTAGGCCGAATCAAGCGAAGCGCCGATCCGGCACCGCACAACGATTCGACGGCGCGCAAAGACCTGTGCCGGATCGGCGTCGCTGCGCTCCTTGATTTCGGCCTACCCGCCAGAATGCCAGGCTTTCCCGCTACGGAATTTGCGAACACCCTCGGCTAGTGGAGGGCGCGAGTGGCTTAGCGGCCGAGTCGATCCCGTTGGCGACCGTCGGGAACATCGTCCTCTGGCGTCCGGGATGATGCGATAGAATGCCACCTGGGAACTCTCGGTGGATGTGTCTGATCGAGTTTGGTTGCGTTTTGGTTGCGGTTGTTCCGTGAATCGATTCTTATTTGCTGTCGCCGCGTCAGTGCTGATCGCCCTGCCGCTCACGGCTCAGCCTCCCGGGGACGTATCGGCTTGGTTTGACAAGCAGTTGCCAGGACTAGTGGAAACCTACCGATGGCTTCACACGCATCCAGAGGTTTCGTTCCAAGAGGAGCAGACGGCGGCCTTTGTCGCCCAGGCTTGGCGAGACATGGGCTTCCGCGTCACCACCGGCGTCGGCGGGCACGGCGTCGTGGGGCTGATCAACAACGGCGGCGGGCCAACGCTGATGCTTCGCTGCGATTTAGATGCGTTGCCGGTGACCGAGCAAACGCAACTCCCCTACGCATCGTCCAGGACGATTGAATTGCCCAGCGGCGCGACCACGGGGGTGATGCACGCATGTGGACACGACATCCACATGACCAACCTGATCGCCACATCCCGGTATCTTGCCGATCACCGTGACCTCTGGTCCGGCACGCTGATGGTGATCGCCCAACCGGCCGAGGAACGCGGCGCGGGAGCCAAGGCGATGCTCGAGGACGGGTTGTTCGAACGGTTTGCGAAACCCGATTTCGCCGTCGCACTGCATTGCAGCGGCAGCAAACGGGCTGGCGAAATTGGCTTGCTCTCCGGTTACGCGCTGGCCAACGTCGACAGCGTCGATATCCTCGTCAAGGGCCGTGGGGGACACGGGTCCCAGCCGCACACGGCAATCGACCCGATCGTTCAGGCGGCCCACCTGGTGATTGCCCTGCAATCGATTGTCAGTCGCGAGCTCCGACCGATCGATCCCGCCGTGGTCACCGTTGGCTCGATTCACGGTGGGACCAAGCACAACATCATCGACGATGATTGCGCCCTGCAACTCACCGTGCGGAGTTACAGTGATGAGGTTCGATCGAAGGTGCTCGACGCGATTCGCCGCAAAGCGAAAGCGGTTGCGGTGAGTTTCGGGGCGCCGGAACCCGAGGTGCGAATGAGCGAAGGAACACCGTCGCTCCGGAACGATGCCGATTTGACCGCGCGGCTTCGCAAGGTGTTTCAAAGGTCGATCGGCGCGGAAAACGTTGTCCAAGACGAGCCTTCCATGGGGGGCGAAGATTTCAGCCGATACGGTCGCGCGGGAGTTCCGATCGTGATGTACTGGTTGGGAACGATCAGCCAGTCGCGGCTCGACCGTTTTGAGCAACTCGGCGTGCCCCCGCCGTCATTGCACAGCAGCCAGTATTATCCCGATGTGGAACCCTCGCTGCGAACCGGCGTGATGACGATGACCGCCGCGGCACTGGATCTGCTGAAGAAATGAGCGAAGGTGACGGCGCAACTCGCGATGGACGCACCTGCAGGCTGTGTCACCGAGTGATGCGCCAAGGGACGACCGAGCACCACTTGATCCCCCGAGCCATGCACTCGAACAAGTGGTTTCAAAAACGCTTCACTCGAAAGCAGATGCAGCAGACGATCTCGGTTTGCCGAGACTGTCATCGCAGTATCCACCGGTTGATTCCCAGCGAAAAGGAACTGGGCAGGCACTACCACACCATCGACGCAATCCTGGCCCATGAGCCATTTCGTCGCTATCTCGTTTGGGTTCGCAAACAGCGATAGCGCCGCCCCGTCTGGCCTCCTTCACCGATGCGCCGTCTGGACTGTTGATGCTCGCCGCGGTGCCGTCGGGTTAGAATGTCGGCCGATTCGCAGAAATCAACGACTAACTCTAGGAGCCGCCATGTCGGTATCTCGCCGAGACTTTCATCGTTTATTGGGGGCCTCCTGCGTTTCGGGGCTGACTTGCTCGTGGAATCGGCTCGCGTCTGCCGTCGAGATCGGGCCGCCTGAGACGTTTGTTCCCACCCGCGCGATCACACGCGGACCGCTTCATCACTGGTTTGGCTATTACGACAAGCGAGAGTTCGACCCATCGAGCCGTTACGTGTTATCGAATGAAGTCTCCTTTGAAGGACGCGCTCCGACCGGTGACGATTCGATCAGCGTTGGTTTCGTTGACACACACGAGCACGATCGCTGGCATCCGATCGGCCAGAGCCGGTCCTGGGGCTGGCAGCAAGGATGCATGCTGCAGTGGGTAGGGAACCGAGGTGAGACCATCTTGTGGAATGACCGCCAAGGAGACCGCTTTGTTTGTCGTCTCTACTCAGTGGGGGACGGTTCGGTACGCACGATTCCGAAACCGATTTACACGATTTCACCCGATGGGCGTTTCGGATTGTCGGTTGATTTCCGGCGAATCGACAACTTGCGACCGGGCTACGGTTACGACGGCCTGGACGATCCCAACGTGGCCGTTCGGGCTCCACAGGATTCTGGAATCTGGCGCGTCGATTTGGAATCTGGCGACGCGCAGCTGATTCTCTCGCTGGCTGACGTTGCTGCAATTCCCTGGCCCGATGGTGAGACACATTCCGACGCCTGGCATTACTTCAACCATCTACTGATCAATCCGTCGGGAACCCGCTTCATCGTCCTGCATCGCTATCGACCGAAGTTCGATCCCAGCACCCTTCAATTCGATGGATCTTTTGTCACTCGCATGATCACGGCCAACATCGATGGTTCGGACCGCTACATTCTTGACCCCAGCGGCTTTACCTCTCACTTCATCTGGAAGAACGATCACCAGGTCACGATGTGGACGAGACCGAAGGGCCAGCCAGCCGGTTTCTACCGATTCACCGACAAGACCCGGGAAGTGATGGCGGTTGGTCACGACAAGATGCCGACCAACGGTCACAACACCTACTTGCCGGCACCCTACGGCGATTGGATTCTCAACGATACCTACCCGGACAAGAAGTCGTCTCGGCAAACTGTTTTCCTGTATCACGTCCCAAGCGGTCGGCGTTTTGATCTGGGGCATTTTCCCTCGCCGCCCGCCTATCGGGGTGAGTGGCGATGCGATACGCACCCCCGCAGCAGCGATGATGGCAGGTGGGTTGCGATCGATAGCCCCCACGACGGCGGTCGCCAGGTCTACTTGCTGGATATCCGTGAGGTCCTCGATTCCGTTTGAGTCGGGACAAATCAGACGCTCGCCGGACGCGTTCCGCGACCGAGGTCTGGCAGATGAATGCTGCCTTCCCTCTAACGCTGCTCGCGGTAGGTTGCCCAGCTCAGGTAAATCATCGCGGCGCCAAGGAGCACGAACGCGATGTCCATCAACAAGCTGGCACCTCGCAGCGGTGCGACATCGGCCCAGCCTAGCAGACCCATGATGGCATCAGCCAGAAACAAGACGGCGATCAGAATCGACGCGACAAGGCTGATGAGACAAAGCGCCTTGGGCATCAAGAACCTCGCCGAAGAGACAGAAAAGAAGGGGCCAACACAGGTGATTTAACAGTGGAGGTCGCAGTATAGTTGCAAATCGCCACGTTTCCCAAGCCTACGTCTGATAGCTAAATTGACGATCTCCCGTCCAGCAAGCCGTCTGTAGCGATTAATCGGGGGATTCCGTGAAACCAAGTGAGAATCATAAATGAAATCGGCGAATTGTGGCCTCACAGCGGGAGAAAATGGGGCGAGCGAGGCGGATCATCTGCTTGCCGAGTCGCCCTGGGAGTGGTGGCGAAGCCAAATGCCGATCGCGGACAAGTGGGCCTACTTCGACCATGCCGCGGTCGGTCCGCTGAGCGGCCCAGCGGCCGCTGCGATGCGCCGATTCGCCGACGAAGCGTCGGAGCTGGGCGACACGGTTTGGCCAAGTTGGGCCGCGCGAACCGAGCAGCTGCGGGACCAAGCCGCCATCTTGTTGCGAGCCGATCCAAGCGAAATCTGTCTCGTTCCCAACACGACGACCGGCATCAATCTGGTCGCCGAGGGTTGGCCCTGGCAACGAGGTGACAGCGTGGTGATCCCCGAAGGCGAGTTCCCAAGTAACCTGTTTCCCTGGCAAAACCAGCAGTCGCGAGGCGTCGAGTTGCGAATTGTTCCGCGACGAGGGGGAGAGGTTCACGTTGCCGACTTGATCGACCACGTGGATGAGACAACCCGCTTGATTGCGGTCAGCTGGGTAGGCTATGCGAGCGGCTACCGGGTCGATCTCGATTCCCTGGTCGAACAAGCGCACTGCCGCGGGGTGATGGTTTTCCTGGACGCGATTCAGGGGTTGGGTATCTATCCGTTGGACCTGACCAGGACGCCCGTCGACTTCCTGGCCGCCGACGGCCACAAATGGCTGCTGGGGCCTGAAGGAGCCGGAGTGGCGATGATCGCCCAGCGGCATCTCGATTCGCTTCGTTGCGGCAACGTCGGTTGGAACAGCGTCAAGAATTCGTACAACTACGCCGAGCCAACTTTCGACCTTCGATCGTCGGCCGCCCGCTTCGAGTCTGGTTCGGCGAATATGGCCGGGGCCGCTGCGCTAAGCGCTTCTCTGGAACTATTCCTGAAAGTGCGTCAGTGCCATGGGGAGTCAGCGATTGAGGATCGCATCCTGGAACTGGTCGCACAGCTCGAAGGCGCCCTTCGGGCGGCCGGCGCGGTGCCGCGGTCGGTGTCCTCTCTCCAAAATCGAAGCGGGATTTTGACCTTCGAAGTCCCCGGCGTTGAACCAGCCGACGTGCGACGCCGCGCGCTGGCGGAACAAGTCGTTGTCAGTTGCCGTGGCGGCGGGGTGCGGGCTAGCGTGCATGCGTACAATAACCCGGATGATTTGACGCGACTCGTTGACGTCGTTCGCAGTTGCCGATAGCCACGCGTGTTGTCAATGATCGCCTGGTCTTCCGAAGGCCTCACCGTGTTTCGCTCGCCTCCCCCCTCTATTCTTCCCATTACAACGAGTCCGCAAGATGCCAGCCACGCGCACCGCTGTTTACACGGGATCATTCGATCCGATTACCTTGGGACACCTGCATATTATCCAGCGGGCCTCACCGCTGTTCGACGACCTTGTCATCGGGATTGGGATCAATGCCGACAAACAATCACTTTTCGCGCCCCAGGAACGGGTCGAGCTCGTGCGAAGTGTGACCGGCGACCTGGCGAACGTCCGCGTCCAGGTTTTCGATGGCCTCGCGGTCGATTTCGTCCGTAGAATCGGCGCACGCGTAATGGTGCGCGGGATTCGACCGCTGACCGATATCGCGGGAGAGTTCACGATGATGATGGCCAATCAACAACTTGATCCAGAGATCGAAACCGTCTTTTTAATGGCAGCCGAGCGGTATTCCCACGTCAGCAGTTCGTTGCTGAAACAGATCGCCGCGCTCGGTAGCGACGACGAACAATTGGCCAAGTTTGTTCCCCGCAAGATCATCCAACCGCTGCGCGATCGAATGAAGGTGTGAGGGAGAGGCGAGAGGCGAGAGGCGAGAGGCGAGAGGCGAGAGGCGAGAGGCGAGAGGCGAGAGGCGAGAGGCGAGAGGCGAGTGGCGAGTGGCGAGTGGCGAGGTGGTTGCTGAGGCGACCTTTCTCGATGGTGGCTGGGGCGATTCCTGTCGCGTATACACATCTGACGCTGCCGGGGAGTTCGCGGGGGTGGGGGG
>JARFQX010000975.1 GCA_029287555.1 Rubripirellula sp.
GCTGCAACTCGTCGGGCGGCGACGGCGCGGCCGGTGAAGGCTTGATGGACCGATTACACCCGGCAGAACAAGCAATCAGGCAGAGACCGAGACAACCGGTCACCAGCGCCTGACACAGCTTGTCCCCCCTGCAAGGGGGTCGCGAGGCAAGATAAGACATTGGCCAAAAAAAGAACATTAAATCGTACGAACGGCGGCTACGACCCGACTATTCTGTTAAGATCTTTTCCCAGATGTGTTGATATTATTTCCAGAAAAGCGACAGCAGAACAGACTTTTTGATTCCTGCTGTCAAATAAGTTAACGCTGTTTTCTTTTCCTTTCCTTTCCTTTCCTTTCGTTTTCCGGAGGACTCCATGTCGAAGCATCGCAAGCGTTGGACAAGTGGTTTCACATTGGTGGAATTACTTGTCGTCATCGCCATCATCGGTGTTCTTGTTGGCCTGCTGTTGCCGGCCGTTCAGGCAGCCCGCGAAGCCGCTCGCCGAATGAGTTGTAGTAATAACTTTAAGCAGATTGGCTTGGCCATCCACAACTACCACTCGGCCTACAAGCAATTGCCTACACAGGGTTCGGGCGCGTCACCGACCGATATTCCCAATGGAACCGATTGGTGGCGTGACAGTGAGTGCTCGAGCATGGAAGCACTCAGTATGCTTGTCGGGATTACGCCGTTCATGGAGCAGCAAGCTCTTTGGGAGTCGATCAGCAACCCGAGTACAGAGTTCATTGGCAGCCAAGGTGCTCCCCAAGGTCGAGGTCAGCACACTTGGGCGAACCCGGGTTGCCATGGACCAAACCAAGCGTGGCCGGCTATGGGCCCGAGCCCGCGCGGTCGCTGGAACTACATACCTTGGATGACGGACATCCCAACTTTGCGTTGTCCCAGCGACCCCGGCTTCGGAGCTCCCGGGAAGGGCCGGACCAATTATGGGGCCTCCTTGGGTGATTCGTGTAATCCGGTTGGCAAAGCGAGCAGGCTTAAGAAGCCGACCTTGGCTCCGGCCAATAACTGGGACGCTCAGTGGTGCGGCGCGGTGGATCGCGGCATGTTCGGTCTGCACCGCGAATCAAAGTTCCGTGATGTGCTGGACGGGCTTTCCAACACGATTTGCATGATGGAAATCGCAACGGACTTGGGTGACCGGGACATCCGTACCACCGGCACCGGTGACATGGGCGGTGGCTGGGGTGGCGTTGGAAGCCGCGGCGCCCAGTTCAACCCGAACTGGTGTCGGGATCAAGAAGGCATGATCAGTGTCGAATCGCCGAGCTTCTGGTGTGATTCAAACGAAGCAAACTGCACCCCGCCGCGTCGTGAGTTCAACGGGGAACCCGCCCGAGGCATGATGTGGTCATCGGCCCAGCACCTGTCCACCGCGGTTTACACGATCCTGCCTCCCAACCGCGAATTGTGCGGTAATGACTGGCACGACGAACCGGGGGCGTGGGGATCCTCCAGCCGCCACCAAGGTGGAGCCCACGTCTTGATGGGAGACGGGGCGGTCATCTTTATGACTGACTCTGTCGAGGCCGGGGATAATAACGCTCCCTCAGTCACTTTTAACAACAACCGGGGCAAGAAGAGTCCCTATGGGTTGTGGGGTGCTCTGGGCACCCGCGCCTCCAAGGAGTCGATTGAGGAGCAGTTGAACCAGTAGGTTCGTGCCTCTTGCAATACCAAAACCTCGCCCACCGCCGTGGGCGAGGTTTTTTGATGCGCCTTATGCGCCGGTGACGGCGAGAAGGAGGTTTATCGCTGGCGCCAAAAACTCCGCCGGGAGGTGGATCCATTCGACTCTAAGGACCATCCGCATTTCGTGTCAGTCACGTCGACCGGTTCTCCGGTCGTCGAGATCTGCGCCGATGGTTTATCATTAACATTCGCAGGCGGGTCGCATTGTCTCCTCCGCGTTTTCACAGATTCATCTTCTGTTGCATTCGAGACATGATGGAATTTGGACGGTCGTTTCTACGCTTGACAATCATTCTAACCGGCACTCCTGCGTTCTTTGGTTGTCACCATCAGTCAGAGCAAGACCGATTCGCCGCCACTGCAGGACAGGGCACAGAGGATTCCGGCGAACCGGCTTCGATCGATCATTTGGCGTCTGCACGGCGGATGCTGCGAGCTCGGGATTGGGATGCGGCCGCCGATGCCGCTTACAAAGCTCTGGTTCAAGATCCTGACAACGCGGACGCGACATTGGTTGCTAGTGAAGCCGAGGCGGGCCGGGGCAGCCATCAGCTTGCCGCTGAACTGGCCGGTTCGATCGACAGGAGGTCCAGCGTTGGAAGACGGGCGGTCGAGCTTCAATACGAGCAGCTGATGAAATTGAATCAACCATCGGATGCAGCCGACGTCATCCTCGAGGCGCGCAAGGTAATCGGGGACGAGACCGATTGGCTACATCGGGCGTGGGAGACGCTCAACCGCGCCGGACGCCGCGAGGAGGCATCGTTGCAGGCCGTAGCGTTGTGCCGCAGCGGACAAGCGACCGAGCCGCAAATGCATTCTCTAATTCGCCGACACATGTCGTTCCCGTTCAAGCTCGCCGAGGGCGCCAAGCCGGAGGAACACTTCGCACCGGGACTTGGAATGGCGCGGTGGTACTTCACCCGCGAGGACCATGGACGGGCGTTGAAGGAGCTGTCGACGCAATTTGAAATCGGATTTAAGTCCACGGCTGCTTGTGCGCTGTACGGTCGACTGTTGGCGGAAACTCAGGCCTTTGAGGATTTTCCAGCCTGGCATGCGCGGTGCGATAAGAATGTGAGGGCTTTTGGCGACTACTGGGCCGCGCTTGGCACCTACTTTTACGACCAGCACCAATTCGAAGCTTCTGCCCGGGCATTTCTCGAGGCCGTTTACCGGAATCCAACCGACCGCGTCTGCCTGCAGCGGTTATCGAAGGTGTTTAGCAGTCTCGATCGACTAGAGCTTGGCATTGGTTTTCGGGATCGCGGGATCGAGGTCTTCAAGACAGAGGAAATATCCGACGCTCTCATGGAGGGCATCAACGACGACAGTCTTCGGTTGAAACTCGTCAATAAACTGGCGGCGCTGGGCCGGCCCTTTGAGACGTTACAATGGACCATGTCCGTTTCGGTTGCGACTCGTGCGGAGCGGCTCGAAATTGACCGTCAGCGCGACGAGCTGCAGAGAACCAGAAGCACGTGGATGACGGCAGCGAAATCGTCCTTGCTCGGCGTTGCCAGGAGGGACCTCAACATCGAAGACGCCATGAAGCTGCTGGAGTCGTCGGTCGAGACAAGTGTTGTTCCTAGCAAGACCAGCGTTGAAGTCTTGGCGCGTCCTCGGTTAGTCAATGTCGCGCCCGCAGTCGGCATCGAGTTTCAATGGTACAAGGACGTTGAGATCGATTTGGCGAGCATCCCGCTACATGAACAGATTGGGGGTGGGATCGCGGTACTCGACTATGACATGGACGGCTGGCCTGACGCCTATTTCGCTCAAGGATCAGGAGAGCCTCCTACCGATCAGTGCACGCGATCCAATGTGTTGGTCAGAAACTTGCAGGGGCGGTTTGCCGATGCAACGCCCGAGGCGCGCGTCGAGGACCGCAATTACTCCTCTGGGCTGGCATCCGGCGACGTCAATCAGGACGGGTTTCCTGATCTTTTTCTGGGAAGCTTGGGACACAACCGACTGCTGATCAACAATGGGGACGGCACGTTCACAGATGCAACCGATCGTCTCGGGAAAGTCGAGGATCGTTTTACCGCGTCTCTGGCGATCGCCGATATCAATGGCGACGGGCTCCCCGATCTTTTTGAGACGAATTACATCGAGATGGAAGGCGCGTTCGTCTTGCCGAAGACCGACCCCGACGGAAAACCTGTGCTACCCGGACCGCTGGATCACGTCGCGGGCTTAGATCGTTGGTTCGATAACAAGGGTGATGGCAGCTTTGGGGTTCACGAAATCACGCGGGAGATTACCGATCCCGGGACATCGTTGGGGATCATCATTACCGACTTTGACTCCGATGGCGGCAACGAAGTCTTCGTCGGAAATGATATGCGTCCCAACCATTTCCTGGTTCATACGGGCGAGAACGAGTTTTTGAACTTGGCCGACAGCAAAGGGATTGCTAATGGGTATCGCGGCGTCCCAGATGGATGCATGGGAATCTCAGCCGCCGACTTCAATCGCGATGGCGCCATCGATTTGCATATTACGAACTACTACCTAGAATCGGATAACTTCTACATCCAAACCGCCGGGGGTTTGTTCACCGACCTCGCGAGCCGATACGGAATCGATAAGACGTCCAAGCCAATGGTCGGGTGGGGAGCCAAAGCGATCGACATCGATCGAAATGGTTGGCTCGATCTGATCGTGACCAACGGCCACATTTTTGATACTCGCATTTACGGTGAACCGATGTTTCGATTTCCGCCGCAGATGTTGATGAGACAGGATGGTCGGTTTGAACTGGTCGACGTCGATGACGAGAGCGGCTACTGGGACGATGTCTATCTCGGTCGGGCGATGGCAAGTCTCGATTTCGATCGCGATGGATCCATTGACTTCTTGATCGGGCATATGGATAAGCCGGTTGCCCTGCTCCAAAACCAAACAGCTAGCCAGGGCGACTGGATTCAGCTGGAACTAGTGGGCACTGATACCGAGCGTGATGCGATCGGAACCCGCGTTGTTGTGACTGCCGGAGGCCAGAGTTTTACGCACTGGGTCACCGCTGGCGACGGATATTCTTGCACCGATGAACCGGTTTTGGATTTTGGATTGGGCGTCGAACAGGATGTCGCACGTGTCGACGTCTTCTGGTCGGGCGGCGATAAGCAGGTCTTTGATGGGCTCCAGTCGCGGCATCGATATCTGATAATTGAGGGGCAGCCGGAGGCTGTTCGGCGCTGAAAGTCCTCACCACCGATCGGCTAACGTGTTTTGGGTCGCGTTCGGCTACACGATCCCCCCAGGAGTAACCAATTCGTTGAATGAGAATCGACTTAGCGCGCGTTTTCTGATCGGTCTGGTTGCCGTCGTTCTGCTGCTGTTGGTCGGCCTGAGTACGTGGTATCTCCGCCCACCGACGGAGGCTTCGGTCGATCGGGACGCCGAGCCCTCCGATCGACGCCCCGAAGAACCGAAGCTAGCCACCGATCCCGACTTGCCTGACAACTCCGGCGCAGTTCGTTCCCGTGGGAGTGACCCGTCAGACGAGGAGACATCCCCTGTCTTTGCGTTCGCACAATATGACCGCAAGCCCGCCGGCTACGCCGGGACGGCCCAGTGCGCAGGTTGTCACGAGGACGAACATCGGTCCTACCTGCTAACGCACCACAGCCAGTCGCTTCGCGAAGTCGATCCACTGGGGGAGGGACGCGGACAGACGCTCGCGCACCCACCGAGCAAGGAGTCCTATGATGTGTTGGCTGATCGCGGCATTTTGTGGCATCGACAATGGAGACACTTCAGCGACGCGCCCGGCGATCGGATGAAGCTCAGTGAGTTTCCCGTCTGCTACGTGATGGGCAGTGGTGCTTTTGGAAAGGGATACCTGCTCGGTGACGGCGACTACCTGTTGCAGTCACCGGTAACCTGGTACGCAGGAAACGACGATCTAGGGATGGCGCCCGGGTATGACCGCGTCTTTCACGTCGGAATGACTCGCGTCATCACGGCCGAGTGCATGTATTGTCACGCCGGTCTGCTAACGCAGCGCAACGAAAACCCGTATCACTTGGCGATCCATGAATTGTCGATCGGATGCGAGCGATGTCATGGACCCGGAGAAGCTCACGTGCAGTTGTATCGGGAATTGGAATCTGGTGAGTTGGAAGCCCCAGCCGATGAGATCGATCCCCAAATCGTCCATCCCGGCAAGCTGGATCGCCGACGACTCGAGTCGATTTGTGGCCAATGTCACTTGCACGGCGACATCGTTGTTTATCCTCCCGGAGGTCAAGTCTGGGACTTTGTTCCGGGCGAGGATTTTGCGGAGACCCGGTTGCACTACAAGCACGACAAGCCGGGTGACTTCAAGGACAGCTTCACCGGACACTTCGATCAAATGTGGCAGAGCGAATGCTATCTGCAGTCCGAAACGCTGACTTGCGTCACCTGTCATAATCCGCACCGTCAAGAACCGGTCGTGGATCAAGTCGAGTGGCGCCGACAGCAGTGCAATGCTTGTCACGAGGCGGATCGTCACTGCGGTTTACCGCTGGACCAGCGACTCGAGAGGGCCGAGAACAACTGCATTGAATGCCACATGCCGTCAATCGAGAGCGACGTTCCTCACACCAGCACGACGAGCCACCTTATCGCGGTTTACGAGTCGGGCAAACCGCGCGGGATTGAGCCGGCCGCGACCGAGTCAATTCGCCGCGTCGAAGTGTCGCTGCTGGTTTCGGACCAGCTCTCACAGCGGGCCGAGGCGATCGCCGAGGCGGCATGGGCAGTGCAGCGGGCTCGGGAGGGTGAATACGACTGGCTCGATGCACCGTCGCTAGACGATGGCTTGCTGAAAGTGCTTGAAGTCAATCCCGACGACGCCTACGCCCACAGCATGCTCTCACGCGTGTACCGTTTGAAAGCAGATCGTTTGGCGGCCACAGGTACGCCTTCGGACGACATCCGTTTGGCGGAACTTTGGGACAAAGTCGCAAGACATGCGAAAACCGCGCTGCCGTTAGAGAAGCGTCCGGTCGGTGCGCGGGAAGTCGCACTCCAAGCGCTCGCGCACCAGCAGATCCATGCCGAAGATTACGCAGCGGCGGCCCGCAGTCTCGCCGAGCTCGTGCAGATGCGCCGCAGTGCGGTGGACTGGTACAATCTGGGCCTGTGCTATGGAAAGCTGCGACGCAGCTCGGATGCGGAGAAGGCATTTCGCCAAGCCATTCGATTGGATGGCACCTACGTGGCTCCCTATCGCTCGCTTTCGATTCTGTATCGCCGAGTCAATCCGGCCGCCTCACGACAACTGGCCGAGATCTCCCAGCGGCTGATGTTGCAGCCGTGAGGATACCAAAGAGCGTTTGCTTCGCCCGAGTTCGACTGGGTGGTCCCAGATCTCCCATCAAGTTTGACGAAGCATCCGTGCTACTTGTTTCCCTCACCGTACCTGCGGAGCTGGAACGGTGTTTCACCGCGAACGATCAGGTATTCGGCGTCGGCATCGAGATCTCCCAGCCTTTGTGATTCGCCGTCGGGCCACGTGACTCGAACGTCATGGACGACGCTGGCCGACCCGGTACCGCAGACCAGCTCCGCCTGATTGCTGCACAGGTACCCATGTCCCGACAAACGAAAAAGATGCCGGGGCTGTTTTTTCGAGCCCACCCGGATTTCAAATTGCAGTGTGGCGCCGACCGCATCGCGTGCCTGACGGGTTCCCACCAACCGAAACGCGATTCGGTGGTACTGCGGGTCAGAGTGATTGACCAATAGCGCGACCGGCTCGGTCGCGTGGGTCACCACGACATCCATTCGACCATCCTGGTTGGCATCGCAGGTGAACAGCACACGACCGACATGAGGGGTTGAGAAGTACTCACCCCAGGCGTTCATATCGACAAGGCGAAACCTTCCGTCCGGCGAGGCCCGGAACAGCTGCATCGGTTGGGCATAGGGTGAACTTCCAGGGCCAAAGTCACCAATGTGGCCGTTGGTCACCAACAGCTCCTCGACACCGTCGTTATCAAAGTCGATTGCCTCGGTTCCGAAGCCGACTAGATTTCGGGTGCCGGCAACCATTCCCAGCGATGCCGTACGGTCCGCCCAGAATCCGGATGATCGCTGGTCGTAGTAGATGTTGTATTCGTTATTGAAGCCTGTCACGTAAAAATCGAGATCGCCGTCGTTGTCGAGGTCACCGCTGGCGATGCCCATCGATCCCTGATCCAGAGACTGTGCATCAACCGCAAGTCCGCTGGCAATCCCGGAATCGATCAACTTGTCCGTTGTCGTCTCGGATTCTGTGCCGTCGTCGCGGCGATAGAATTGATTGATCGACGCATCATTGACGATGTAGACTCCCTGGGCCTGTCCATCGAGCCGGCCGACAACTATTCCAAGGCCCCGTCCGGGCGACGGTTGATTGGCCCAGCTGTCGGTAACGTCCCGGAATCGACCATCGGGTCCGCCAGCCAGGAAGCGGTCACGGCTCGCCCGGTACCGTAACGGATAGCAATTGACCTCTCGTCCGTCGGCGTCAAAACAGGGCTCATCCAACGGTTGGTCTGCGTCGCAGTAGTTGACAATGACAAGATCGCTGTAGCCATCACCATCGACATCCGCCATCGCTCCGCTTGTGCTCCAGTCACCTGGCCCGGTTTCCGACAACAGATCACTGGCGTCGGTGAACGTGCCATCCCCGTTGTTTCGCCACAGCCCGTTGCGTCCCAGATTGAGCACCAAAACATCCTGGAAACCATCGTCGTTGTAGTCGCCCACGGCGACGCCGCACCCGAATCCTCGGTCCGCAAATTGTGACCGGGAGCTGATGTTCTGGAAGTGCGAGCCGAAGTTTCGAAACAGGGCCCCCGGTTGATTATCGACTCCCCGGATGGAACCGCCGGCGGCGACCAGTACCAGATCGTGACGGTCATCATTGTCAAAATCGATGACGCCTCCGCCGCAACCAAGCGTCTGATAAATGGGTACGCGTG
Organism: Rubripirellula sp.; assembly: GCA_029287555.1. Classification (GTDB taxonomy): domain Bacteria; phylum Planctomycetota; class Planctomycetia; order Pirellulales; family Pirellulaceae; genus Rubripirellula. The sequence goes on from JARFQX010000975.1 coordinate 8,659, forward strand.
GATCTCGGACCCCGCTGCCGATTCTGCCGTAGAAGTCGAGCTTGCGTTGTCGGGCCTCGTCGACAAGCCTGATCGGCCGCGGCTGGGCGATCGACGGCCGCTGCGATCTTCCAGCTACCACGGTGCCGGGCAATCCGCCCGGCGACATCTCACCGGTTTCCACTTCTTCAGGTAGCGGAAAACACTTCAAGTCGAATGCCAGTTCCGGATAGCCTTGACGACTTTGCCAATCGCGATCCGCCGAAAGACGGCGAACCGCCTGCTGACGAAGGTTGGCTAATGCTTGACTCGGATCATCCGGCAACTGGATCGCGACCGCCAGCCAGGCCTCCGCCTCCCATACGCGACCGAGGTCAAGCAGTGTGGCGGCAATCTCGACAGCGTCTGTTTGGCTGCGGAACTCGCCGATGCGGAACCTGGCAAACTTTTCCTGCAACTCAAACAGGTCTTTCCGTCTGCGGTCGATACCAGCGGCGATGGCTTCCAGGTCGCAATCGATCCGCTGGCGTTCCGGTGCTGACAATTCTGCTTGTTCTCTCAGCAACTTTTGCAGGGCTTCGGCCAGCCGAGCCCAGATACTGGTTTCATTCGCGGATCGTCGCGTGGCTTCCGCAAATGCTCTGACCGCTTCCGAGGTCTGCCCATTGGCAATCGACCAATCCCCCACGGCTGTCCAGTAACCCGAATAGTCGGGTGTGTCGGGCGGGAGTCCGGAGAACCAATTCGGAACTTCATCGAGTTTTCCTGTCGCGACCAGAGCCGTACCAAGCATCGCCTGCGCTGGCGCGAAATCGGGGTGGCGATCGACGATTTCGCGGAGAACCTGTTCCGCCCGCTCTGGATCACGCGAGGCCATCGCTGTCTTGGCATGGCCCAGGCGAGGCCGGTAGTCGTCGGGATTCATCTTCAGCAACGTCTCGATGGTGTTGGCCGAATAGCGTCGCGAGCTCGTTTCGGTCGTTGCCAACAACAGCGGCAAGTCAAACTGGCGATCACGAATCAAGCGGCTCAGATGCTGATCGACCTGTTCGGTCAGCTGCGCCTCGCCCAGACACCCCACCAACCTTCGCCGGAAACCGGTCGCGTCGGGATAACGCTCGACCACGTTCTCAAGCAACTCAATGGCATCGTGCAGGCGGCCGACATCCAACAACGCGCGAAAGGCGTGTTCAACGCGGATTCCCGGTGCAAACTTCTCCACTTCGGCGGCCTCAACGAGCAACCGCGCCGCCTCGACCCGTTGCCCGGAATTGGCCGTGGCAATCGCCGCGTTGGTCAACACATCGGCGTCACCGGGGTGGGTAATCATCGCGTCCTCGGCGACCTGACGCGCACGATCCCAATCACGCATCTCGACGGCCGACCGCAGCTCTTCGGCTGGATCACGCACGGCTGGTTGACCTGCCGCAGGAGCGACCGGAGACGATTCGTTTGAGTCGGCACCCGAGTCGCGACAGCCGGGTACGGCCAGCAGAGCTGCCACGACGCACGCCGCCACAATCAGGCGTCGGCGCATCCCGGAAATCAAATCGGACGGCACTCGAATCGTCATCATTCTCTGGTTCTGCTCACTTGCCCCAAGCATCCTAACCGCCTCCGCGACGCGGAGCTGATATGATACGGAGGCGGTGGATAGAATGCTGTTGCGGGCGCCGTATCATCGGGTGAAATTATCGGGTGGAATGAAGCATCAACCCCTGTTAAAAATTGTATCTTGCGTTCCTCGCCAGCCACACCTTTCCTTTCCCGTTCCCTTGGAAACGAGCAACAAACTGATGAAGAAATTGCCAAGCAGAATTCTTTGGGTCGCCATGGTTTGGCTGTGCGGATTCGCCCTCAGCGGCTGTCAGAAAGACACAACCACTTCTCCCACCTCATTCTCGCTCAATGAGCCGGTGGGTGAAGACGACACGGACGAAGACGTCGTTGACTGGGGTGAAGATCATCCCGAACATGGCCCACGTGGAGGCCACATGATCCAGCTCAGTAACGACGCTGAGACAGAAGTCGGTTTTGATGAGGAGGCGAAACTGTTTTCTGTCTACCTCGACGGCCTGGGGGATGTGACGGCGGTCAAAATGACCACGACGATCGAGGGTGAAGAAACGGTGTATGAGTTCGAACGCACCGACACACCGGTAGGCACCATTTACGGTTTACTGGATGAAGAACTCGCAGCCGCGGTGATGAAGGGGAAAGACGTTACCCAAACATTATTGACGATCACCACCGCTGATGGCGATCTGACGGCCGAGTACGAATATCACGCGCATTGAGACACTTCGCCACCACTTCGCAGGTTGGCCCGCGGCGTCTCAACGGTGACGGCCCATGATCTCCCAAGCTCAATTGTTGCATGTCCGCGGTTTCCCGTTGCTCACTGCGATCAGCGTGTTCCTGCTGGTCGGTCGCAACGCGGACGCACAGGTCACCGCGAGTGGTTGGAAGAATACTCGACCCGGCGTCAGATATGTTGGCACCGATAAATGTGTTCGCTGCCACCCCCGCGAACACGCGAGCTATCTGAAGACCACGCACAGCGTTTCCGCGGCCAAGACTGATCCAAGCAAGGAACCTGAATCGGGAACGTATGAGCATCCGCTGTCGGGATTTCGTTACGAGGTTGAACGGAAGAACGGAAGACTGGTTCACCGCGAAATCATGCGCGATGTCGATGGCGATTCATTGGCGGTTACCGAGCACGCCATGGCTTACTCGATTGGCTCCGGCACGCATGGAAAGAGCTACCTGTACGCAACCGGTCCGTTTCTGGGCCAGTCACCGTTGACGTGGTATCAGGATATAGGTAGCTGGGAGATGTCTCCTGGTTTCGACAAACCATATCACACCTCATTCCGCCGCAACATCCGAACCGGATGCGTGTTCTGTCACGTCGGCAGCATTGATCGCAAAGACGGCAACCCATACCAGTTTCAGATCTTGGAAACTGCGATTGGGTGCGAGCGTTGTCATGGTCCGGGTGAACTGCACGTCAAGCAGTATGCCGAGAATCCCAACGCCGTCGGCGTTGATCGCACCATTGTCAATCCAAGCAAGCTCGACCGCGAACTTGCCGAAGCGGTGTGTCAACAGTGTCACCTGCAAGGCGCCGGCAAGGCGACCGTCAGCGGCCAAGATCAGTGGGATTTTCGTCCTGGCTTGCCGCTGATCGACTTCCATATCGATTACCAGTTCCGCCTGGCCAACGAGCAGATGCGGATCGTCGGTCACGTCGAACAGCTGCAATCGAGTGAGTGCTACCAGAAGACGGACACGCTAACCTGCACGACGTGTCACAATCCCCACGATCCGCATGCCGGCGCTGAGAAAGCCAGTTTCTATCGCTCCGTGTGTTTGGAATGTCACCGGGACGAGTCCTGCGGGAAACCGCGGCAGCAGCGAATCGAATTGGCGGACAACAATTGCCACCAGTGTCACATGCCCCGCAGGGAGACAAATGTCACGCATGCGGCGCTGCATCATCATCGCATTGGCATCCACGCAACGAGCGACGATGAGCGGCAGATTGCCAGCACTGGTTTGGCTCCGATACTGGATATTTCCAAGTTACCCAAGCGCGAACGCGAGCGTTGTGCCGCCATCGCTAAGGTCGGTCTACTTCGTAGCCGACCGACGCACCAAGAGGTGCAGGGGTTTGGATACGACGCGACCGAGGCTCTGATTCGGCTGAAGCAGACGGGACCTCTCGACGCGCTCGGCGATAGCACCGTAGCCTGGCTCGCGTTGATGCAAGACCAACGCCCGATCGCGGAGCAGATTGCCGAGGAGGTTTTGAAGAATGAATCCCGGCCAACGCTGGCACGGATCGAAGCAACCAGCATGCTCGGGCAGATCATGTTTGAAAAAGGCGATGCAAAGCGGGCTGCCGAGTTGTTTCGTCAGGCAACTGGCTATTATCGCGACGCTCGTGATGCCTTTTATTTGGGGCTATGCCTGAATAACCTCGGTGACGTCAAGGGGGCGATTGCCTCGCTGAACCGGTCACTCGAAATCGATCCGACGCAGGTCAGCGCGCACGCGGCCTTGAGGGCCATCTATGAGGCGACCGACCAACCCGACAAAGCCGCGCTACACCAGCAGGCACAGCTCAAGAAGACGGCCCTGTTGCAGAAGCTTCGCAAGGATTAGCCGCGCGGCTTCAGGTTGGCTCAACTCACTCGCAAGAGAACGAGAAATGTTACCTCTTCCGCGCACGGGTTCGACGTTGCTCTGCGAGACACCTTGAAGTGGTGCGCCGCGGACAGTACCGCATAAGAAAGAACGGCTTGGTGGCGTGCCTGGGCTCACGCGGGACTCGCATTGGCGGCGTACCGATCGAGAGATCTCAGCGAAACTCAAAGGCGAATCGAAGCGAAGAAGTCGTCGGAATTGGGTCAACAAAAATCAACCCACCGTCCCTCCAAGCGTTTCTCACCTGGGCGGATTTCCGCCGCCGCCACCTTGCTCTCTTGCGGGATTCTGCGCCGCGGGAACGACCAGGCTGACGTAGGCGGCACAGACGAGGCCCGTGATTGGAACCGACGCGAGGATGCCAAGATACAGGGCCGAGGAGTTACTCCGCCCCATCCCCAGGTTGAAAAAAAACGGGAGGCCGAAGATGTTGGCAAACATGGCGATCAGGGCGCCGATTGCGTAAGCCTGCAGCATGCCTCGATGCCAAACCACCATCGTCACCAAGAGTCCGCAGGTGACCGTGATCAGTAACTGGTAGAAGATCGCCAGGAAGACCGGTGAGCCATAGAGGTCGCGTAGGCTTAAAAGGCCCGCGAGAAGCAGATAGGCGATGACGTTGCAAACCAGCAACAGTCCGAACGAGTTCCAAGACCTTCGCTTCCCATCCCCGCTTAACCGGACTCCCTGTCGAAGAGACTGGACTCGGTAGGAGGCGACGATCGTGACGCCCCCGACAAGGATTGCGATCATCCCGAATCGATGCATCGCGCTTCCGAATCCTTCGATCCAGCCCGTGCCGCGAAAAATCCCCAACGCGATCGCGGCCATCATCACGACACCCAAACCGCCGGCAAAAACAATAATGCCGAACCGCCGCATTCGTTCATTGGGCGAAAGCTCTCGCCGTTGCTGCTTGGGCTGCGGCATCGAGTAATCCCGGTCCAGCGGATGGATGTCGTACTCGGGATCGTTCATGTCCGGGGCCTGCTGTGCGAGTCGCTGCGTGTTGCGTCGTGCAAGTCGCATCATCGTAGCAGACCCGATGTAGGGCAGTGGGGCAGTAAGGCAGTGGGCGGTAGGCAGTGGGGCGGTGAGAGATCTGGGCGTCTGCCGCTGTGAACTCGAGAGTTACCTAGCCATCACCCGCCTTCCGCATGGCTTCGACGTCGATCGATCGGTGTCAGGTATCCGTCGCATAATCTCCGGGGATCTGCGTTCGGGGTGCCGGTGTGACACAATCCCACTGCCCCACTGCCTCACTGCCTCACTGCCCCACTGCCCCACTGCCTCACTGCCTCACTGCCTCACTGCCCCACTGCCCCACTGCCCCACTGCCCAGCATCGGGTCTGTTACGATGATGCTACTTGCACGACGTAAGACGCAGCGACTCGCACAGCAGGTCCCGCTCATGAACGATCCCGAGTATGACATCCACCCGCTGGACCGGGATTACTCGATTCCGCAGCCCAAGCGGCAACGGCGAGACCTTTCGCCCAATGACCGACTTCGGCGGTTTGGCATTTTCGTTTTTGCCGGCGGTTTGGGGGTCGTGATGATGGCCGCGATC
>JARFQX010001016.1 GCA_029287555.1 Rubripirellula sp.
TCAAACCTTTCGCACGAGGTATCAACCCCATGTCCACGATTGACACCAGCAATCGTAAGCCGCAACCTCACAAGAGCCCCATTTACGGCAATCTGGTTCCGGCCTACCAGGCACTCTGGCCCGCGGTAGCGCGAAAGAGAATCGTCGCGGCGGTCCGCTCTCTGAACATCCCCACCGGTTCCGAAGTCTTGGAAGTCGGCGTGGGAACGGGTCTCTCTTTGGACAGTTACCCGACGGATGTTTCGGTGACCGGCGTCGACCTGTCGGAATCGATGCTTGCCGAAGCCGAGCATTTGATTGAGGAGCGAGGCTGGGAACACATCCGCGTGATGCCGATGAACGCGGAGGAGTTGACGTTTGACGACAACAGTTTCGACTTCGTGACTTCGTTCCACACGATCAGCGTTGTTTCGCGACCCGACGCGATGATGCGGGAAATCGTGCGGGTCTGCAAACCCGGCGCTCGGATCTTAATGATCAATCATTTCCGGAGTGAGAATCCGATCATCGCGCGGGTGGTGGATTCAGCCGGCAATATCACCAAGCGACTCGGTTGGCGGACCGACCTGGACTTGGACGAAGTCCTCAGCGACCTGCCATTGCGTTTGGATCAACGCTCCAAGCCGAACCCGCTGTCGCTGTTCACCGTGATGAAGGCGACTTGCAAGCCGGCATAGCTGGACAGCAATTTGTGTCACCCTGATCTGAAATCCACCGAAAGATGGGGTGTCGTCAACGAATTTCACACCGGTCCTACTCGTACTCGGGCGAACTCGTACTCGTTCTTACTCGAGTGCCGCGTTGAAGGTTGCACTCGGGCGCATGGCGGCGTCGACCTTCTGCGGATCGGGCTGGTAGTAGCCGCCAATGTCAACGGGCGAGCCCTGGGCGGCATCCAGCTCGGCAACGATCGTGGCTTCCTGGTCCGCCAACTTGGCCGCCACTTTCCCAAAGCGGTCCCGAAGTGATTGACTTTTTGTTTGGGCGGCCAGCGCTTGTGCCCAGTACATCGCCAAGTAGAAATGGCTGCCGCGATTGTCCAACTCGTGCACCTTGCGACTGGGTGATTTGTTCTCGTTCAAGACTCGGCCCGTTGCTTCGCTGAGAGTTTCAGCCAAGACAAGGATATCCGTGCTGGAAGTCTTCTCACCGAGATCCTCGAGCGAGACGGCCAGCGCGAGGAACTCGCCCAGTGAGTCCCAACGCAAATGTCCCTCCTCGAGGAACTGCTGGACATGCTTGGGAGCGGAACCACCCGCTCCGGTTTCGAACAATCCCCCGCCAGCAAGCAGAGGAACGATCGACAACATCTTGGCGCTCGTCCCAAGTTCAAGGATCGGGAACAGGTCGGTGAGGTAATCACGCAGCACGTTGCCCGTCACCGCAATCGAATCTTGACCGTCGCGGGCCCGCTCGCAGGCATGCCGGGCCGCGTCCACCGGGGACATGATCTGGATGTCGAGTCCCGAGGTATCGTGATCGGCCAGGTAGGTTTTGACCTTCTCGATCAGATTCGCGTCGTGCGGGCGGTTGGGATCTAACCAGAAAACGGTGGCGGCGCCGGTTGCCCGGGCCCGAGTGACGGCCAAGCGGACCCAATCGCGGATTGGCAAGTCCTTGGTTTGACACATCCGCCAAATGTCTCCTTCGTCGACCTCATGCTCCATCAAAGTCGTGCCACCGCTGTCGACAACGCGCACCTTTCCCGGCCTGGCAATCTCGAAGGTCTTGTCGTGCGAACCATACTCTTCTGCTTTCTTGGCCATCAAACCGACGTTGGCGACACTCCCCATGGTGGTCACGTCGAAGGCGCCGTGTTCTTTGCAAAAATCAATGACGGCTTGATAGACACCCGCGTAGCAGCGATCCGGAATCATCGCTTTGGTGTCGTGCAACTTTCCGTCCGGTCCCCACATCTGGCCGGAAGCGCGGATCGCCGCGGGCATCGACGCATCGATGATGACATGACTCGGCACGTGCAAATTGGTGATCCCTTTATCGGAATCGACCATCGCCAATTTGGGTCCGGATGCGTAGACCGCCTCGACATCCGATTTGATCGCCTGTTGTTGTTCAGGAGGCAACGATTCGATCTTGGCGTAGAGGTCACCAATTCCGTTGCTCTCCTCCACACCCAGTTCTTCCAACAGGTCACCGTACTTTTCGAAGATGTCGTGATAGTAAACTCTGACGGCGTGACCAAAGATGATCGGATCCGAAACCTTCATCATCGTGGCTTTGAGATGCAAGGAGAGCAGCAGGTCATTTTCCCGGGCATCTTCGATCTCTTTGGCAAAGAATTCGCACAAGGCGCTGCGGCTCATCCTTGAAGCGTCAATGACCTCCCCTTCTTCCAGGGCCAAACCATCCTTGAGCACCTTCGTTTCGCCGTCCTCGCCGACCCACTCGATCCGCACCGTGTCGGCTTGATTCATGACGTGCGATTGTTCGCTGCCATAGAAATCGCCACCCGACATGGACGCGACGTGCGACTTGGAATCGGCGGACCAGGCTCCCATCGAATGAGGATGCTTACGGGCGTACTCCTTGACCGGTTGGGCAACTCGACGGTCGGAGTTGCCTTCGCGAAGCACCGGGTTGACGGCGCTGCCGAGGACTTTCGAATAGCGCGCCTTGATGGCTGCTTCGTCGTCGTTGTCGGGTTCTTCGGGATAATCGGGAACCTGGTAGCCATGCTGCTGCAACTCCTCGATCGCCGCGAGCAGCTGCGGCACCGACGCGCTGATGTTGGGCAGCTTGATGATGTTGGCTTCTGGCTTCTTGGCCATCTCGCCCAGTTCGGACAGCGCATCGGATTGACGCTGAGACTCGGAGAGATGCTCGGGGAAGTTAGCCAGAATTCGACCCGCCAGTGAGATATCCTTGCACTCCACGTCGATCCCCGCCGCGCCGGCGAACGCGCGGAGAATCGGCAGCAGCGAAGCGGTGGCCAGTGCAGGGGCTTCGTCCGTGTGGGTGTAGACGATCTTCGAATTAGAAGGAGTCACGCTTGGCCTCCGAGCAGCGAAGGGAGTCACCGTGGAAAGTCTGTGGATCACGCATCGCCGGACCCCCGCAACGGCAGCCAACCAGAGCAGCGGCAACGTCGCGGGACCGGGAAACATCGCGACCAAGATCGTAACAAGAGAGGCCTTCAGTGGGACGGGGGTGTGAGGCGACGTGTATAACATCGAGATGGTCAACCTCGGGGCTAATTCTCGGCCGACTTGTTAAGGCACCCGCATTTGAAGATGAATCAATCGCTGTTTTACCTCGCCCTGGCGATGACTTGGCTTCCGACGCCATGGGGGATTGGCCAGGAGCCGAACCCTCGCCACGCCGAGGCGGAGCCGTCGTTGCATGTCGACTTCGGGGATCGGGCGATGGTGGTCAGCGATTCCGCAGCGGCCAGCCGCATCGGTCGCGAAATTCTTTCTCGGGGCGGAACGGCGGTCGATGCCGCCGTAGCAACAGCCATGGCGCTGGCGGTTGCCTGGCCCGACGCGGGAAATATCGGAGGCGGGGGGTTCATGCTGATTCGTCCCGCCGACGGTCGCGATCCGATCTGTGTGGACTATCGGGAAACGGCTCCCCAAAGCATGCACGCCCACTCGTTCAAACGCGATGACACGACGTTCTCTCACAAGGCGGTCGGCATCCCCGGCACCGTCCGGGGACTTGCTTTAGCCCACGAGCGGTTCGGCAAACTGCCGTGGCGCGACCTTGTGCTACCGGCGGCTGAGCTGGCAAGGGACGGCGTCCCGGTTGACCCCCCGTTGGCCCGTTCGCTCAATTCGGTCCTTGCCGAACCTCGTGTGAAAAGCGAGCCTCGTTTCGCGGAACTGCGCCGTGTCTACGGTCGATCGGATGGCAAACCTTGGAAAGCAGGAGATCGATTGACGCTACCGGATCTGGCCCGCACGCTGCGGCTGATTGCCGAGCGGGGCCCGGATGCTTTCTACCAAGGATCGGTTGCCCAGGCGTTGGTCGCCGAGATGCGCCGCGGCGAAGGACTGATCACGCTCGCCGATTTGCAGCAGTACCGGGCCAGGTTCCGCGAGGTGATTCGAGGCGAGTACCGAGGCTACACGATCCTGGGTGCTCCCCCACCATCGTCCGGCGGAATCTGTGTCGTCGAGGCGCTGAACATTCTCGAGAACTTCGAACTCGCGAGTCGCGGTCGCTACGACCCAATCACGATCCACCTGATCGCCGAAGCGTCACGACGCGCCTTCGCCGACCGGGCTCGCTACCTGGGGGATCCGGATCATGTTGCGATTCCCGATCGCTTGACCGACAAAGCCTACGCCAGGGAACTCGCCGCCGGCATTGATCTGGATCGTGCGACTCCCAGCGCTTCGCTCACGCCCGAGATTGCGATTGCCGACGAGAGTCCCGACACGACCCATTTTTCAGTCGTGGACGGCGAAGGGATGGCGGTCGCCAACACCTACACGTTGGAAGCCTCCTGGGGTTCTCGCATCGTCGTTCGCGGCGCGGGCTTCGTCTTGAACAACGAGATGGGCGACTTCAATTGGTTTCCGGGTGAAACGAACACGCAGGGCCGAATTGGAACCGCCGCCAACACCGTCGCCGGCGGCAAACGGATGTTGAGTTCCCAGTCGCCGACGATCCTGGAGAAGGATGGCCAACTGGTCTTGGTCACGGGAAGCCCCGGCGGACGGTCGATCATCAACACGGTGCTCTGCACGCTGATCAACGTCATCGACTTCCAACAACCAGCATCTCGCGCCATCGCGGCGGCCCGCATGCATCACCAGTGGTTTCCGGATCAAATCGAGTTGGAACGAATGGGTGAACCTCCACACGCGGACGTCGTTTCGGCACTGCGAAAGCTGGGACACAAAATAAGCGGTCGGGCGGCGCAAGGTTCGGCGCACACGATTGCCGTCGATCCGGATCAGCAGCAATTGCTAGGGATTGCCGACTTTCGCCGCGGAGGTCGTCCGGCTGCCATCCGATCGCGCAGCGTGGCCCGTTGGGATTTCGCCGATCCAGCGTCCACCGGGCTTGCGGAGGTCGCCGCGAGCGGGGGGTTCGCATCTCGATGGAACGCGTCGATCAACGGCATCGATACCGATGGGCGAGATCGACTGCGAATTCGATCTTCCACACCAACGGGGTTGTCGGCCAGTGTTTCCTTGCCCGCTTTGTCGGGTCCGTGGTCGGTCGAAGCGAAGATCGACGCCTTACAGTTTCGTGGCGTCGACCGTGATGAACAGATTCGCTTTTTGCTTGCCGGCGGAATCGGACCGGAGAGTTCCACTGCCGCGATGGTGCTGGCACGCCGCCGGGACAACAGCATCTCCCTTCAATTGGAGACAAACCGGGAATCGAGTGATCCCGTAGAGCTTTCGATGACGCCGACGCTCGACCAGCCGGTCATCATGAGATTGACCGTTGATTCGCATCGCCGTGTGGCGCTGCTTTCGTCGCGGCGTGCCGCCGAAGAAGTATTCACCGCACACGCGAATCTAGGGCTTGGTGAATCATGGAGACCCCAACAACTCACCCTTGGAGTGGTCAATGACTTCTCCGACGCCGGCGAGGCCGCGTACATCGACCGCATCGAATTGCTCAACGGTGACATGTAGCCGCGTCGCTCGCCATCCGTGATAATGTTGCCTTTGAACCCACCCCCCTTCACCCACCGAGCTGCCCCCATGATTCGGATTGGAATCATCGCCACGATCTGCATGACCGCCTGCACGTTGGTGCTGGCGCAAGACGTCGCCGCCCCCACCGAAGAGGTTGCAGCCGAAGAGGTTGTTAGCACCAAGCCCGAGAAGCAGAGTGTTAAACCCGGGATTAACGACAACTTTCTCGACCCCGAATTGGACGTCAACGAATGGGTCGAGCGATTCGAGGTGGAAAGCCGCGAAGTCTATCACGCCCGCGACGAAATCTTGCGTCAAATCAACTTGAAGCCGGGGATGCGCGTGGCGGATGTGGGGGCCGGCACCGGATTCTATTCGATTTTGATGTCAGAATCTGTCGGCGAGAACGGATGGGTTTACGCCGTCGATATCTCGCCCAAATTCGTCGAGTATCTCGCCGATACCTTTGATCAGCGGGGTCTCGAGAATGTGACCACGGTGATGTGCGATGACGATTCGGTTTGCCTGCCTCCCGGCAGTGTTGATGCCGCATTCATCTGCGATGTCTATCACCACTTTGAGTATCCCGGTGACACGATGCGATCAATTCACAAGGCGATGACCGACGGGGGTCGTGTAATTGTGATTGATTTCGAGAGGATACCGGGCGTTTCGCGCGAGTGGACAATCCAGCACGTTCGTGCGGGCAAACAGACCTTCATCAACGAGATCGAGGAAGCCGGCTTCGACCTGGTCGCCGAGCGGAAGATCCCCGGATTGAAGGAGAACTACTACCTCGAGTTTCGCAAATCGGATGCAACACCTTGATCCCGTTCGTTTTGTCCTCTCGCGCGCTTTTTCCTCTCGCTCGCTGAATCCCTCACACACATAAAGAAGATTAGCCGGATTGGCTGACTCCAAGCATCCGATCGACTTTGCCTCGGCGACGACTCTGGTTGCCGCCAGCATGATTGGGGCTGGCGTCTACACGACCAGTGGATACACGTTGTCAGCGTTGGGGGACCCCTGGCAAGTGATTACCGCCTGGGTTGTCGGCGGCGCCATCGCGATCTGCGGTGCGATCGGCTATGCGTCGCTCGCCTCGCATTTCACCCAGTCGGGAGGCGAATACCTTTTTCTTTCCCGAACGTGGCACCCGGTAGCCGGTTTGATGGCGGGATGGGTGTCGTTGCTGGCGGGATTCACCGGTGCGATCGCGGTGGCGGCGTTGGGTTTGGAGCAATACCTGGAACCGATGCTTCCTTCCATCGCGTTGCCCCGGCGTTGGTTGGCGATCGGCTGTGTGCTGGTTGCGGCGCTGCTGCACACCGTCGGCGTGCGATCGGCAGCGCGGATCCAGGACTTGATTGTGGCCTTGAAGTTGCTGATGATCGTCGGCTTCATCATTTTCGCCGTCGTCTCGACCAACCATTGGCAGGGAATCCCCGCGGCCAACGTCGACCAGGCGACCAAAGGTTGGGACCTGATCACTTTCGCCAACCAACTGGTTTGGATTTCCTTCAGCTACCTCGGATTCAACGCCGCAATCTACGTATCGGGTGAGGTCAGAGACGCCAAACGAAATGTACCGCGCGCCATGATCGCCGGAACTCTGGTTGTCTGGATCTTGTACGTGATCTTGAATGCGATCTTTGTGCTGGCGCCCTCGGCCGCCGAGATCACCGCGGAGGAAAACCGGGCGCAGGTTGCCGCCATCGCCGCCAACGTGATCGCTGGAGAACAGTTTGCGACCTTTGTTCGAGCGGTGATCGTAATCTCGCTGTTCACGTCCGTTTCAGCCTTGGTGATGACCGGCCCGCGCGTCTACGCGAAGATGGCGGATGACGGATTCTTTCCGAGCCGCTTCTGCTTCGAAGGCGCTCCTCCGGTGCGAGCGATCTGGTTTCAGGCCATCTTAGCGATGATCGCCATTTGGGTGACGTCGCTGAAGGATTTACTTGGCTATCTCGGAATGACGCTCTCCCTGTGCTCGGCACTGACCGTCAGCATGTTGTTCGTGCTGCGGCGGCGCCAAGCCGACATCTGGATGCCTGCTTACGGAATCCCGGCCGCGATCTACGTGCTGGCCACGATCGTCCTGGCCGTGCTCTACGCAATTGGCGAACCCGCTTCGGCGCTGGCCGCCGGAATGACCTTGTTGGTCGGCGTGATCTTGTATCCCTGGCTCAAGAATCGCTCGATCGAACCGGAATCAAGTTGAGCCACTTTCGCGGCTAAAGCATTTTCAAGAATCACATAGTCGCCGATCGCTCCGCCGATCGTAGCTTAAGAGCCCAATACGATCGGCGGAGCGGTCGGCGACTATCGTTTGCCGCCTACGAGAAACTTGAAAATGCTCTGAAGTACTGAGC
>JARFQX010001037.1 GCA_029287555.1 Rubripirellula sp.
GGTGATTGGCATTACCACTAACCGTTAAGTCAGAGAAGGCTGCTTGCGTTCCAGCGCCCCAGGTATCCGCACGTTCAGCATCCTCAGAAAGAATTGTCAGCAAATCGACATTGCCAAAATGCTCTCCCAACGCGGTCACAAAGGCGTTGATATGGGTGGCGGCACCCTTTGGCGAAGGAAATCGGTCAAACGACGCGTAAACGATCGGTGTTTTCGATGGAGCTCGATCCAAGGTTTCCTTCCGTCCCCATGTCTCATGGCGCTATTTTGGACCGAGTCGGCTTTCGGTCTCCGCTGTCTTCAGCATGAGCCCATATCAATCGAATCGTAGACGAATTGAGAACGAGCGGCAGCCTTCAGAGAAACTCGTTATACTGCCGCGACGGTGTTAAAAGCAATTGAGTCGTGGCCTCCTGGCCTCTTACCCGCATCGCGCTCACGTCGGTGTTGAAACACGGATTGAGGTTCGAGCGAAAGACTGGAGTGTCTCGACGGCTTTTGCTAGAGACGCGATACGCGCGGAATTCGTTGGGGAGAGGCATGTCCAAATGGATGAAAGCACGGAAATCGAGATTCTTTTCCGCAAACGATTAATCACTGCCTTGAATGCTGCGAAAGAGGATTTCGAATTCTCTAATTTTGTCAGCGAAAGTAAGGTGTCTCGAGCGACCGCTGATAAGGTGGCTGAGAAATTGCTCGCGCAAGTTTTCGTGAAGTCACTCGACGACCGGGTGATCACCGATAAGGAGCGGGCAAAAACGGATAGGGTTGCCAGGCTGCTTGGAATTACATCAGACAGAAAGAAGGCGATTCTCGATCGCGCCGGCAAGTCGAAGTATCGCGACGAATTAGCCGCGGCCCGTGCCGACGGGACCATCACGGCTGAAGAACGCCAGCAGCTTCAGCATCTGGTTGGAGCATTGATCGATCAAAACCTAAGTTCCGGCGGAGTTGATGCGTCATCGAGTGGCTCTTCCGCTCGGGCATCAAGACCGAAGACGAAGCCGTCTGCAGGGCAGCCGGATACTGCGTCGGCTCGAGCGAGCGCAGGCAAGACACTTGATCTAACAAAGTTCAAGCGAACGCTCCTTTACCAAAGACATGTCCCCGTTGAATCCGTTCTTGCGGACATCAAGCTGCTTCGGCAGTTGGACCTCGATAAGGAGAAGAAGATTCGTGTCTGGTCAACGGTAGCTTGGATTGGCGTTGGTGTCCTCGTTGTCGGGGGTGTGTGCTTTGTACTTGAAATGAAGGCCATCGCCACGGCACTTCTGGTTGTCGGCCTGCTCCTAGCAATTATCGGATTCGTAGCTTACCGCATTCATGGTCGCCTGAACCTCGACGACCGCCGCTATGAAGTTGTGGCAGGGCTTTTAGCGCTGTTGAGCAAAGACATGTCGGACGATTCCATCGTGAATGTCAAGCTCGACTTTAGACCCCACAATCATCGTGCGAAATTCGTGCATCGCGGAAAAGTCGGTCCTTGGAAAGCTGCGTTCTACGTGGATAAGTGGTTGGACGTACGTGGGAGCCTGATGGATGGCACCAAGTATTCGGTCACCATGATTGAGAAGCAACAGGATCGTAGTCGAACCAAGGTGAACGCCCGCGGAAAGGTTAAACGAAAGCGAAAGACCAAGAATTCTAGCGAGGCCATTGTCGGTTTGAAGATAAAGGAAAAACGCTACCCCAATGCGCACCAATCTTACGGGAGAATCCGCAATCTGATAAAGTTGCCCCCCTGGGTAGAGCTGAAGGCGATACAGGCCGATGGGGATCGCCTCACGCTGCGGGCGACAACGAAGTCAACGTGGGATGTGGCTGGGCCGGGAAAAAAGCGGCTTTCGCGCGACGGTGTCAACTGGATGGCGATGATGTTCTTGAGTTTATACCGAGCGCTGAACGTCTCGAAGTGACGAAGAAGCAAGAGGAGTCTCATGAAGAATAGCCAGGTCGTTGAATTCGTCACGCCAAGTGTGTCGGTCCCGCGACGCAAGTTGCTGTGGGTGGTTAGTTGCTGTTTTGCAATCGCTGGGTGTGGCAATGTCGGCGACTCAACGGCACCCGCAGAACGTGTGAGCGCAGCCCCGCAATCTTCCGATGCTATCTCATCCCCAGGAGGACCGCTGTCCGGGAAGATTAAGTTTAAGACGGGTGATGGAGATACCGCCTTCTCACTCAAGCCTGAAGAGGATGGGGCCAAGCTCGTCAACGCTGACGAGCGTGAACTCGCCCGTTTTAACCTCAACGGATCAAAATTGAAAATCAAAGGGCCAGACGACAATGTTCTCGGGTACGTGATAGCCAGTGATGGGAAGTTGAAGATCAAGGATTCGGAACAGGAAAAGGAACTGTGGAGACTTCAGCAACAGTCCGATGGGGATTGGAAACTCGAAGACGGTCGCGAGCAATTGATCTACAAGATCAAGGTGCGTGAATACGGATTTGAAATTGAAGACGCCACAGAACACAGCGTTTTTAAGGTGAAGTTGAAGGAGGGAAAGACCTCCATACGTAACGCATCGGATCAGACGTTGTATTACACCAAGGATCAAGTGCCGACCCTAGCGACCACTTGCCTTGGGTTTGAGTCAATCAAAAACCTGCCGCTGCAAGCCGGTCTGATGACGATGCTGATCATTTTTCACGGACGCTGATTGGCTTTGCGGGCCACTTCTTACCGAAGGAGACACGCACCGATGGCCAAATCTTGGGAACCGGGGATTTGTAACGAGAGGTCGGGATTTCTGTTTAGCCACGAGTGCAACCTACCTCCTTACGGAACCTGCAGTCGATGTCAGAAGCCGATTTGCGCAGATCACTCGCATGAGCTAGTGAATCGCCCTGGAGTGATGCTCTGTACATCCTGCGTTAAGAAGGAGCAGAAGCAACATCAGCGCGGCGGAACGGGAAAGAGTAGACATCGCCGAGATCGCCACGATGACTATTATGATTACGGTGAAGAGCCTTACTTTTATGGTGGCTACTACTACGGGCGAGAGTACTACGACAGCGAGTATGGGGGCGGTCGCCACGATCCGAACGACTTCACCGAGGCAGACGCTGAAAGCCTTGCGGGCGAGATAGACGAGGGCTTTGAAGCTGATATGAGCGAGAGCTGAATGCAATCCTCATCAACCCGTCGTCGCTGGTTCGTGTACGCGCTCGGAGGCGGACTGGGACACCTTACGCGTGCGGTCGCGCTTGCCCGCGCAGCGGTTCGGGATCAAGCCGAAGGCAAGTCGCATCACCGGACCGAAATCGTTTTGCTAACGAACAGTCCCTTTGCGGGATTCACGCCGATATCCCAAGAGTTGGGCGTTCATCATCAAGTCGTGAGGCTCAGTCACAACTTGAGCCGTAATGAAACAGCAAACCGTGTTGTGGATCTGATTCGCGCTGAGCGTTTCGATACTCTGGTCATTGATACGTTTCCGCGAGGGCTGGGCGGCGAATTGGCTCCACTCCTTCCCAACCTACGTTGCCGCAAAGTACTCGTGCATCGCGATTTGGCGCCGAAGTATTGTTCTCAGTTTCGACTCTCGCATTTCCTCCACCACTTTGACCTCGTCGTGGTGCCCGGCGAACCAGCTTCATTTGATGATTTTCCCCGCGCCAAACGTACGGCACCCTGGTTAATCCGTGACCAACACGAATTGCTTTCCCCGAGAGAAGCACGTCGTCTGTTAAACGTTCGTAGTGACGATCGGCCTGTAGTAGCCGTAATCGGCAGCGGTCGTGATGAAGAAATCGAGCGGATGCAATGCTTTGCGAGTCAACTGGCCAGCGAATTTGCTTCCCGGGCGGCGGTGCGATTTATTGCGCCTGGCAGTGGCCGGCGCAGCGATTCTCGTTTGCCGTCACGGTCGAACTTGACAACGGATCACCTCTGGCCGTTTTTTCAGTCAATTCTGGGTGTTTCGATCATTGTTGGCGGGGGTGGGTACAACTGCGTGCACGAGGCGCGAGCCACGCGGACGAGATACATTGGCCTGTCGTGGCCTAGACTTTACGATCGTCAACGACGACGACTGCAAGATAGCGAAAGAGCTGCGGATTTTGAACAGGCACGGCACCGGGTGCGAACTGCAATCGAAGCGCATCCCGAGACTCTTTCATTTAGATCCTGCAACTTTGACAATGGCGTCCACGGGGCTATACGGGCAATCGATGCGTTGTAGCGTCGCGCGAACGCGTTCAGAATTCTTCGGATTCGCTCACCGCCGCGCACAAATTCGGATTGAATCGCGCCATCTATTTCCCGCCCTTTGTACTTCCGCCGGATCCAACTTCCTCGCAAACCCAAAACGAAAAAGACCAAACAATCGGGTCGGCCGTGCAGGCGACATGATTGGTTGGTCACGCGAGACGCGGTTATGACTCGTCGTTTCCCGAGCATCGTCTCGCTAGCTTCAATCTCGATTGCCGCACGGCAGGAGCACTCCGCATCCATCGGCGAACGTGCCCTGGCGTTCTCTCCTGCTTGTCGTGGTTCGTCGTGATCTGACCGAGGTCAACGGTCTCGTCCTCGAACAATTCGTCTCGATGGGTGGGCATCTTGGCGTCCCGTACGCGAGGGCTCTCACGGAGGCACCAAGGTCATCAGCTCTCCGCGTCGACGTGCCTCCGTGAGAGTGTCATCTTTGCAACGTAGCCGAGCGCAGACGGATGGGAGGCCTTCGCGCGGCATGACATTTGCTCGCAATGTGGGCAACGGAACGAAGTCATGTCGCAGGTTTTCGCGTTGGTGAGAGCCTCTGCAATTGCCGCATCGAGTTCGTGGAATGCAAGGGTCGATGGGAGGCACGTCCCCGCAATGACACCATCATGAATGAAAGGTTCGTATCATGTGCCGATTCGCACTCTACATGGGGCCACCCATTACACTCGATCTCCTGACGACCCGACCAGAGTATTCGATCATTCACCAGAGCTTCAAAAGCCGAATGAGGGAAGAACCGCTCAATGGGGATGGTTTCGGGCTTGCCTGGTACGTGCCGGAGATTTCTCCTGAGCCGGCTCTGTTTCGTTCGATCCAACCAGCTTGGAACAATGTCAATCTGCTTCACCTGGCGCGTGTGAGTCGTAGCCCTGTCGTTCTGGCCCACGTTCGGGCTGCCACCCATGGATTTGGTGTCACCGAATCCAATTGTCATCCGTTTGCGGCCGGCCGGTTCGCATTTATGCACAATGGGTCCGTCGGTGGATTTCACCAGTTGAAACGTCGTTTGCGTGAGAGTCTTTCCGACGATGCCTACGTCTCGATTCACGGCACGACAGACTCGGAACATTTGTTCGCGCTATTTTGCGACCACGCCAAGCAACTGCAACACGACAGCGCGGTTGAGAAGATGGCGGCAGCCTTAGAGGCGACGCTCGCCGACGTCACGAGGCTAACCGCAGCGGTCGGCGCAACTCGCCGCTCGCTGGTCAACATTGCTGTGACGGACGGGCATTGCGCCGTGGCCTCTCGCTTCACAACGGACGATACCGAGGGACTCAGCCTCTACATACGCACAGGAAAGGAATTCGTTTTCAACGAGGGAGTCTGCCGGATGCAAAACAACAACGACTCGCACTCAACCGTTATTGTGGCCTCTGAACCACTCACGGAAGAACCTGGGTGGAAGGAAGTACCGCGCAACCATCTTGTGCTCGTTCACGCCGACCATCGAGCGGAGATTCGCAGTATCGACGAGAGATTGGAAGAGACCTGTCGAACGCAGGCTACAAGTAGGAGCTCGCCATAGCCCCAAGATGGTTGCTCATTGAATCTCTCAGGACACCCTCAGAGCCGGGGCAACAAGGTCGTTGCAATGGAAACGAGTAGCTCCCACCGCTTCTATTACCCCGCTCCGATCGCGCCACGCTGGTCTGATTCCATGGAGCGCAACAGTGCTGCCGGATCGACGGGTTCGCGTCGCGTTCCCCAATGTCCCGGCCGCTCGGCAAAGTGACCAGCAATCGTTTGTCCACAGA
>JARFQX010000002.1 GCA_029287555.1 Rubripirellula sp.
TTTCCCGACCTAAATTCTGACAAAGCACTAGACTTCGAGCGAGCCGCCGACGTCGAGCACGATCGGCTTCGTATTGGTTTCGTTGCGAATCCGACGCGCCCATTCTTCCACATCTACCGAGATGGGAGGCCACGTGTTGTAGTGGGCCGGGAGCACGCGTTTGGGCTCAATTAATTTGACAGCCGCCACGGCGTCGTCGATTCCCATGGTGTAGAGATCACCGATTGGCAGCACCGCGACGTCGACCCCGCCGGCGTAGTACTTCATGTCGCTAAAATAGGCCGTATCGCAGGCGAAGTAGACGCGCTGGTCGTCGGCTTCGAGAACAAAACCGGCGGGGTTGCCTCCGTAGCTGCCGTCGGGAAGGTTGCTACTGTGGAGGGCGGGAACCATTTTCACTTGACCGAACGGCAGCTCGATCTTGCCACCGACATTCATGCCAATCGTCGACTTGACGCCGTGATGGCCGTTGAACCACTGGGCGATCTCGAAAATCGCTACGATTGTGGCGTCACAACGATTTGCAATCGCGGCGGCATCGGCGACGTGGTCAAAGTGTCCGTGCGAAATCAGAACGTGGCTGATCTCATCGAAGTCTTCAGCCTTCGCGGTGGCGGCTGGATTCTCGGTCAAGAACGGATCGAGCAGAACGCGATGCCCGCCGACTTCGATCAGCCAGCTGCCATGTGATAGCCAAGTCAGTTTTGTCATTGCTGGAAAGCCTTGGGACGGGGCGTGAAGTGCAACGCCCAAAGAGTAACGCCTTGCAAACCGGATGAACAGGATTGGGTCGGCCGCTGCCAGGATTCCCGCCTCTAGGATTCCCCTTCCCAGGACACTCGCTACCAGGTTTCTCCGCGCAGCCGCGCGATCTCCATGGCATCCTTGTCTCCGCGCCCCGAGAGGCATATCAACACGTGCTTCGATGGTGGCATCTGGCTCGCCATGTCCATGGCCTTGGCAACGGCATGACTCGTTTCCAGCGCGGCGATGATCCCTTCGGTGCGAGCGAGTTTGTCGAACGCTTCCATCGCCGCCCCATCACCGCATTCCAGATAATCGACCCGGCCCGTTTCCTTCCAGTAACTATGCTCCGGACCCACCCCTGGGTAGTCCAAGCCCGCGCTCATCGAATGCACATCGGACGTTTGCCCATCGTCATCCTGCATGACGTAGCTGTAACTTCCGTGCAAAACACCGGGGCTTCCAAACGTCAACGGCGATGCATGATCTCCCGGTGCCGATCCACGACCGCCGGCTTCCACCCCGACAAGTCGAACGCCGTCGTCTTCCACGAACGGATAGAACATGCCCGCCGCGTTGCTGCCGCCGCCGACACAGGCGACCACGCAATCCGGCAATCGTTCCAGCGTTTCGAGGCATTGTTGACGGGCTTCGCGCCCAATCACCGATTGAAAATCACGAACCATCATGGGAAACGGATGAGGACCAATCACACTGCCGATGATGTAATGCGTGTGTTCGACCGAGGCCATCCAATCGCGCATCGCTTCGTTGACCGCATCGCGAAGCGTCTTGGACCCGCTTTCGACCGCGCAAATCTCCGCCCCGAGCAACTTCATGCTGAACACGTTGGGCTTTTGGCGGCGGATATCTTCGCTGCCCATGTAGACGACGCAGGGAAGACCGAAATGAGCACAGGCGGTCGCCGAGGCGACCCCATGTTGACCGGCGCCGGTTTCGGCGATCACGCGAGTCTTCCCCATGCGAAGGGTCAACAAAGCCTGGCCAACGGTATTGTTGATCTTGTGAGCCCCGGTGTGGTTCAAGTCCTCGCGCTTGAGCCAGAGCTGGGCCCCACCAACCGCCTCGCTCAGTCGACGAGCGTGGTACAGCGGGCTCGGCCTTCCCACGAACGTCTTCAGCAGGCCTTCGAGCTCTTGCTGGAAAGCAGGATCCTTCTTGGCTTTGTCGTATTCGTCACAGAGCTGGTCCAACGCTCGTGTCAGCGTTTCCGGTACGAATCGCCCGCCGAAGTCGCCGAAGCGACCCTGTTGATCGGGGACCGACGTCGAGGCGTTCGGTTCGCCAGATAAAGTGCTCATGGATGGGGTTTCTCAATCAATGGGCGGCCGTGCGGGTAAAAGGAGCACAGCGGCAAACGGGGGTGAAGTGTTCAAGCCTCTTGTAGCGGACCGTAGCAACTGGTTTCAATTCACTCTGAATTCTCACTGAGCCCGGTGCTTTGGTCAACGCGAAGCGGTCTGCGGTGAGCTTGCCGGTGGGCGAGCCCTGCCTCCATTTGGTTCCCACCGTGCTGTTTTCCAAGGTTCAAGTGTCCTGCCGGAGTCATCCGAATTGCCTGAGTTGCCCGAAGTTGAAACGATGCGTCGCGGCATCCTGCCGGTCGTTGGCCGTCAAGTGGTGGCCGCCGAGAAACCTGCTTGTCAGCTGCGTCCGATTCTGCTTGAGCCGAGGATTGACGCCCTCAATCGCCGGCTTCGCGGTCGCCACATCGAAGGAATTGGCCGCCGCGGAAAGCGGGTCGTGATCGAAATCGAAGGGGACCAGTTTCTGGTGATCGAACCGAGGATGACTGGACTCGTCCTGCTTGCCGACCCACCTGATCAGGAACATTTGCGGTTGCGGATTCGGCTCGCTGCAGGGCCTCGGTCCGCGGGAGCGAGTCAGGAGTTGCTGTTTTGGGATCGCCGCGGCCTCGGCACCGTGCGACTTCTCAAAGCTGATCAGTTGCGGATTTTGGTGGATCAAAAACTGGGGATCGACGCGCTCCAGATCACTGCGGATCAGCTGCGAACGCGGCTCAAGAACAGCAAGCGAGCGATCAAGGTCGCCTTGCTGGACCAATCGTCCGTGGCCGGAATTGGCAACCTCTACGCGGCCGAGATTCTGTTCCTCGCCGGAGTCGACCCACGTGCCCGCTGCGATCTCTTGAGTCGATCGCAATGGGAAAGGATCCAGCGTGCGACGAGCCGCGTGTTGGAAGAGGCGATCGTGCACGAAGGGAGCACCCTCAGTGATGGAACCTATCGAAACGCGCTCAACGGCGAAGGCGGCTACCAGCACTTTCACCGGGTCTACGATCGAAAGGACGACACGTGTCCCCGTTGTGGCAGTGGGCGGATTCGCCGGATCGTCCAGGCTCAGCGTAGCACCTTCTTTTGCCCCGCTTGCCAGCGGAGACGGGGCCGGCACCCTTTGGTCGCCGAGGTTTGAAGTTTCTCTCGACGGTTCCCGGGCGGTACAATGAAGGTGGTGTTGGGGCATCAGGGGTGATCCGAACAGAGAATGGAAGACGGATGCGAAGCTTGCAAACGCGACGTGATTGGCTGCGAACGGCCGCTTTGTTGACGGTCGCGGGATCGGCCGGATCGATGCGCGCGGCCGACAGTCAACGAGATTCGCGCTGGAACGAGGCGGTCACCAAGGGACTCAATTGGTTGAGCCGAACCCAATCGTCACGAGGCCAATGGAACACCCAGGTGTACCCCACGGCCCTCGCTGCCCTCGCCGGGACTGCGCTGATTTCCAGTGGAAGCACGACCACCCAGGGGCCGTACGCCAGGGAGATCGCCAGAGCTTCCGACTACTTGATCAGCAAAAGCCGCGACAATGGCTTGATCGGTGACCCAAAGACCGATTCCCGCTACACCTATGGGCATGGCTTCTCGATGCTCATGCTCTCGCAAGTGTTGGGCGAAGAGGGCCTGCTAGATCGACGTGAAGAACTTGTTGAAGTGCTTACCAAGGCCGTTGAATTCAGCGGCAGCGCCCAAACGGCGGCGGGTGGTTGGGGCTACGTCTCGGCCCGTGAAGGAAACGATTTTGACGAGGGATCGACCACCATCACTCAGGTGCAGGGCTTGCGAGGCTGTCGCAATGCGGGAATCCCGGTTAGCGGCAAGGTTATTGAAAACGCCAAAGAGTACATCTACGGATGCAAGAATCCCGACGGTGGAATCAGTTACAGCAGTCGCCAGAAGGGAAGCAGCCGGCCGGCGATCACCGCGGCGGCCCTGGCCGCCTTGTACAACGCCGGGGATTACGACAGCGAGCACGTTCCCGACATGTTGGCTTACACAAAAGAGTCGCTGCACGACATCAGCGACGGGACTCGCGCCTTCGGACATTGGCACTATACCTACCTGTACTACAGCCAAGTCGTCTATCGCCAGGGTGATGAGTTGTGGTTGCCGTTCCGAGATCGACTCTATGATCGAATTGTCAGCGAACAGAGACCCGACGGGTATTGGGACGGCCAGATTCACCCCGTCTACGTGACCGCCTGCAATTTGATCATGTTGCAGCTCGACCGGGGATACCTGCCGATCTATCAGCGATGAACTTGTCGGCGGGGTCAGTCGCCGGACATTCAACCCTTTGAGGTGGGTCCGCCAACCGCTTTTGCCAACGTGATCTACGGCGACTCCGAGAATGAGTGGGCGGCGGGCGGAACCTTTGGCGCAAGCCCATCGGACATCTGCAGGTGAACCATGTCTCGATAGCGACCACCTCGCTCAAGCAGGTCCTCGTGCGTCCCGGCTTCGACCATCCGGCCCTCTTCAAGTACGACAATCTTGTCGGCTCCCGTAATCGTGCTCAGTCGGTGGGCGATCACAAAGGCGGTTCGGTCCTCGAGCAAGTCGCGCAGGCTTTGCTGAATCAGTCGTTCGCTCTCGCTATCAAGATTGCTCGTTGCTTCATCGAGAACCAGGATCTTCGGATCGGC
>JARFQX010000007.1 GCA_029287555.1 Rubripirellula sp.
GTCGAAATGGACCCTCGAAGCGATGCCATCCCCAGCACCAAAGGTGTGCTGTGATGACTTCGTCGACCGATCACCGGCGCCGCCGTTGCGCTAAGTCCGGCGGAGCGAAGTGCGTCTGTCGACGAGCAAACCGACGGCGGCCAAAGCGATCAGGCAGGAGAGCACCGAGAAGAGTAAGAAGTTGGACAGCAGGGCTATTGAGGTAAGGATCACCATCGCCAAACCCGCCGCCCACCGAGGCGGTAACAGCCACAATCCCAAGCCCGCGACCGTCTCGATGACCACCACTTGGCGGCTGTACCACATCGAAATCTGTCGCAGCGTTTCCATGTCGAAGTTGGCTCGAAGGAGATTGAAGAGCCAGAAGTCGCGATCAATGAAATAGATGTTGAAGAAGACTTCGCCCGACCAATACTCCGCGGTCCATTTTCCAATGCCGCCGCCGAGCAGAATCACCGAGATGATCAACCTCGACAGGAAAGCGCCCTTGTCAAGCAAGTCCGATACATCGTCCTTTTCCATCCGATGGACGAACCACAGGGACCAGAGGGCGGTCCACCACGCGGTGACAAACGTCATGTCGTTGTAACTGCCTTGGTGAACACAGAGCACCGTCACGCCGATCATTGTGATCAGGCTGCACCAGCGTCGCACGATTCGATCGGTCGTGAGTGTGTTCAAGGCAGCCGTGGCAACGGTCACTAAAAATGCAACGCGTAAAACGAACGCTGAACGTAGCCAAGCTGGGAAGAACGGATCGTCCAACGGAATGGTTTCGTACACGCCGTTGGCAAAGACAAAGAATTTCCACTTCCAGATCAAAGTGACCAGGATTCCCGCTTGCACCATTCGGTGGGCCACCGCAGCCCGATCGACTTCCGCGAGGCCGATCTGGTCCGTTGAAGCGGTTGCCGACGACGTTGGTTTGCCCGTCATGACTTGATCGCTCATCACTTCGACGTCTCCGACACGAGACGGTTCAATTCGACTCGGCCCTCGGGATTGACGTGGGCATGAAAACGACTCTCCAAACGTCTGCCACGGTAACGTGTCTCGACGGTGATCCAGCGATCCCGGCCCTCGTGCAAATAGTGGTAGCGACCATCAGCGAAGGTGATGCAGCGGACCGGAAAATGGTTCAGATACCGTGATTCGCTCTCCGCAAAAATTGGGTCGACAAGTCCGGGCGGATAGGAGTCAATTTCCGCTTCGTTGGCGAAGTTGTACATCGCGGGAATCGGGAACTGGACCGCCCACGCGAGGAATGACTTCGTCTGAAGTTGGAAGCGGCGCATCGTGATGCGCGAGATCTCACCGGACCACGGCATCCACAACAACCACACCGCGATCATTGCGACCAGCACCACGATGGCGCGAAAGCCCCAGTCGCAGGCGTCACGTTGACCGTGCTGCGGCCCAAGAACTCCGTCTTGGCCCGCGTCTTGGCCCGGGGACGAATCGTCGGGGTGAGCCTTCGGGGTGGGTAGCTGTTTGGACGGTCGACGGTCGGTCACGGCGCACTTGCTCTGGTCGTAAAGTGCTAGGAATCTTTTCCCGACACAAGTCGATGCCAGCTCGCGGTGGCTCAGCCTACGATTCCTCGATCAACCTGAGCAGCGTCTCGCGAACCAACTTCGGATTGGCGTTGGGATTCTTCTTCTTGGCCTGGCCGATCAGCGACCCGATCGCCTGCTTCTTGCCATTACGATAATCGTCGACGATGTTCGGGTTCGCTTCCAGCAAATCCTTGCAGAGAGAATCGATTTCATCGTGATCGACCGCCTCAATCCCGAGTGCCCCGATCGCCTGGTCAATGGGGACGTCATTTGCAAGCAAATAGTTGAAGACATCTCGGGCACGTGAGTTATCGACCGCCCCAGCGGTGACTCGGCCGATCAGGTCCCCCAAGGTGTCGGAGTGAATGGGAAAATCAGCGATCTCGATTTGTTGCTCTTTGATCGTCCGCAACACGTCCTGCTGAATCCACGAGCTGGACCGTTTCCCGTCGCGCGACTTGGCGGCGACGCGTTCAAAGTAGTCGATCAGGTGCCGGCCCTGGTTGACGATCACATCGGCGTCGTAAGCCTTGATGCCGTACTGTTCCTGCAGGCGAGAGCGGATTTCGGCGGGCAGCTCACCGAGTTCGCTGCGAATCGAGTCGACCTTCTCGATCGGCAACCGAATCGGCAGCAGGTCGGGATCTGGAAAGTATCGGTAGTCGGCCGATTCCTCTTTTTCGCGTTGCAGAAACGTCTTGCCGGAGGCATCGTCCCAACCACGCGTGGTCTTTGATTCTTCCTGAATGGTCTTGCCCGTTTCTTCCCATTGGTCGTATTGGCGATCGATTTCGTAATCGATCGCTCGCTCAACGGCGCGAAAGCTGTTCATGTTCTTGATCTCGACGATCGGCGTCGCCACCTTCTTGCCGTCGACGTCGATGTGCAGGTTGACATTCGCGTCGACGCGCAGGCTGCCCTCCTGCATCTCACAATCAGAGATTTCCAGGTGGGTCATCCGCAATTTGAGCTCGCTCAAGTACGCCTTGGCTTCGGCGGACGATCGCAGGTCGGGTTGGCTGACGATTTCCAACAACGGCGTGCCGCACCGGTTGAGGTCAATCCGCGAGTCGCTGGCACCGGCGGCCTCATCATGCATGCTCTTGCCGGCGTCCTCTTCGAGGTGAGCTCGGATGATGCCGATCCGCCGGACCGCATCCGGATTGTCGACATCGATCAACTCCAAAAACCCGTCGGCGCAGATCGGTAAATCAAACTGGCTGATCTGATAGCCCTTGGGAAGGTCGGGATAGAAGTACTGTTTACGATCCCATTTGGTCATCGGCGGGATGGAGCAATCGAGCGCCAAACCAGCACGAACGGCCAAGTGGATCGCCTCCTCGTTCATCACGGGCAAAGCACCGGGGAGCCCAAGGCAAACGGGGCAGACCTGTGTGTTGGGGGGC
>JARFQX010000048.1 GCA_029287555.1 Rubripirellula sp.
TCCCCGTCCGTTCCCTCCAGCCAGCCGATCACCTCGAAGAAGCCAGGGATCGAGCTGCGCCTGGAGCGAACGGGGGTAAGGGGGGAAACCACCCGGATCAGAAACCAAAACACCTAAATCAACACGCCGGTCAGCGAGGAAGCCCTTACTGGCGATTAACGGCGGTCCGTTCCTCGCTGACGCGTCGGGTTTCGATTAGATCAACAAGCCGTTACGGCCAACGGCTCACCATTAACCTGAAGATTTCGACTAAATCAACAAGCCCTTCAGGACCACGGCAAACGCCTTTGACCCTCGCGGCGCAAGAAACAACCCCCGACCACCGCAGCTTTGAGCCGGGTCGTCGGGGGTGTGTCTTTCGGGCAAGCGGAGGGCACGGGACTCGAACCCGCAACCCCTTGCGGGGCAATTGATTTCGAATCAACCTCCTCACCAATTCGGATACCCTCCGGGAGCGACCATATTCTCCGGCTGACCCACAGTCGTCAAGTCGATAGCGATTTCGGGCTGTCCCGCTTCGTCGGCCAACACCGCCGCAAGCCGATCGATGGTGCGATCCGAACGGAGCAGCGACTCAATCTCCGCGACCCGCGGGTGATCGCCTCCGACCCCCAGCCGTCCATCTTGCTGGACAATCACGCGGAGCCCGCGGTTCACTTCAATCGCATGCTTCGCCAGCTTGGAACGAATCGCGTCGGCCAGTTCGCGGACCCGATCACCAAGCGACGGCACGGCAGGGGATGTCTGACTACCGCTCGTCGCCTCCGACGGCTGCTGGTGCAGGATTTCATCAAATCCGATCGCCTCGCTGACGCGGTCGGCTACGCCGGTGGCAAGCTGCGCGGCGGTGCGAATCAAGGCGACGTGAGCAAGTGAAAAACTCAATGCTTGTGCTCGGTTCGAAACTTGAATTCCTTCAACCAGGCTTCCCACTTATGAGCTTCCGCGTGGCTATCCAGCTCGAGCTGGCGCCATTTTGGGCAGCGATAGGTCACGTCGACGTGCCCATTGTGCTGGTTCTTCTTGACCTCGCATCCAAGCTTTTTCAGCGTGGTGAAGATCTTCTCGGCCTTCTTCTGATCATGAATGTGCTTGGCCCTCCAGTCGGTCAACTGGTAGCGAACGATTTCGTCGGCTACGCCGATCGCTGGAAACAGGATCAGCGACAGACCGAACATCCATCTCTTGAACATGACTTTGCCTCGTGCTTGTAAAGGATCCAGATTTGGTCGTAGCGAAACACGATCCGCCGCGTCAAGACACGCCGCGGCGGGGCGAACGTCGGTCCCAGACGGTGCGAAAGCTGTAGCCGAGTCTGTCCCAGGATCGGAACCCGGCAGCAAAGCTCCAAGAAAAGAATCACCGCCTGAGGACAGACGGAGCTACAGCCGTGGCGGAGTCGGTCCCAGACTCGACTCGGCTCTGAGCTTGGGGTTAAGCTGAGGTGTTGAAACTTTCCGCGTGTGACAGGTGTCTGACGACGGCATGCAACAAGAAAAAAGGTTTCTCCGCTTTGGCTTGATAATGGCAGCGTCATTTCTTCTTTCACCCGTGATTGCTGCAGACGACACGCCAGTATTGAACGATCTCGTCACGCCGGACATCACAACGGAGGAGCCTGCTGCCGGGCGCCGCGTGCGTCAAGTAGCGCCCGAGTACGAAGGCACCGAGGTCTACCACGCCTTGTATCTGCCTGTGGATTGGAAGCCGGGCGGTAAGTATTCGGTGATCGTTGAATACACGGGCAACAAGTTCGCTGAATGCGGCTCAACCGGCGAAGTCAAAGACGCGAATCTCGGTTACGGCCTGACCGGGGGCGAAGGCTTCATTTGGGTCTCGATGCCTTACATCGAAAAAGGTGGCCAACGAAATGCCGTCCGGTGGTGGGGCGACAAACGGGCGACTGTCGACTATTGCAAGACGAACCTGCCGAGAATCTGCGAGCAGTTTGGCGGTGACCCCGAGAGCATCTTTATCTGCGGATTTTCGCGGGGCGCAATCGGTGCCAGTTACATTGGCTTGGCCGATGATGAAATCGCATCGTTCTGGAAGGGGATGATCACGCACGACCATTTCGATGGAGACAGATCGTGGGGCTATCCCGGTAGCGATCGCAAGTCGGCACTCGGGCGTCTATCACGCCTGAAAGGCCGACCGGTGCTGGCATGTGGGGTAGGGACCGAATTTCTGCGCGATCACCCGGAATTGGCGGAGGTCACATTCTTGCGACCGCCGGTCGCCGAGATCTTCACGATTCCGGAGGGTAAGGTGATTCATCCACACACCGACCTGTGGATGCATCGAGCAAGCGAGTATCGCGAACAAGCACGTCAATGGTTGAATCGTCACCAGTAGAAAGGGGAAGTGTCTGCCACGAATTCTCAGGAAGGGATCCCTCCGCATCGCAATCTCCGCATCGCAATCTTCGTTCGTGGCAAGGCGTGCAAGTCGCTGGCACCGACTTTTTTGTCGGAGGTTCGTGCAGGCAAGCAAAACCGGTTCGCTCGTGGTTGCGGATTTTTCGGGCCGAGCCGACAATTCGCGGGCGTGTCGAGCCCGAGCCGGTTTGCGCTGGCTTTGACACAGCCCGGAGAGCCGAATCACCCTATTTCCGACGTCTTCATGAACCAGCAGCCCCCTCCTCAAAGCGAAACCAGCAAAGCCCAGGACAGCAAAGACCCACGCGTTGCCCGCCGCGAGAAGTTGCGACAAATCGAAGCTCGCGGACTCGATCCGTTTGGCGTTCGCTTTGACGATCGCACAATGATCGGCCGCTGCCATCAGCTCAGCTCGGAGATTCGCTGGACTCGCGAGGATGGTACGGACGTTCCTTTACCTGATTTCGACGATCCGGACCTCGACTACCGCCAGTGGAAGGCGGATCACGGACCGGGGACGGAAACCGGTCCCAACGTACGTGTGGCGGGTCGCATCATGCTCGCGCGGGGCCAGGGAAAGTTGATCTTCCTGACTCTTCGCGACTGGACCGGTGACATCCAGATCTTCATCGGCAAGAAGCAAGTGGGGGACGACGACTTTGAACTCGCCAAACTCTTCGACCTCGGCGACCTGGTCGGTGCGGAAGGGAGGCTGGGGCGGACCAACACGGGAGAGTTGACAGTCTTTGCCGAAAGTCTATTCTTCCACGCCAAAATGCTCGAACCGCCGCCTGACAAGCACGCCGGCTTGACCAATCCAGACCTCCGTCAACGGATGCGTTACGCCGATTTGGCTTTCAACGATGGAGTCCTGCAGACTTTTTTGGATCGCACCGAGATCGTGCGGTCGATACGTCGGACGCTCGACAACGAAGGTTACTGTGAAGTGGAAGGCCCCACCCTCCACATGATCGCCGGTGGTGCGGCTGCTCGACCCTTTGCAACGCACCACAACACGCTCGACATGCCACTGACCATGCGGATTGCTCTGGAGTTGCATCTGAAGCGTTTGATGGTTGGCGGAATGGAACGGGTGTACGAACTCGGGCGTGTGTACCGCAACGAGGGGATCAGCCCCAAGCACAATCCCGAATTCACGATGCTCGAGTGCTACCAGGCCTACGGCGACTACAACACCATGATGGATCTGACCGAACGACTCATCACGGACTCGATTGAAGCGATCGGTGGCGGTTTGATTCGCCAGTACGACGGCAAAACGATTGACTTCACGCCACCGTTCCAACGGGCGACCTATGCGGAGTTGTTCCAGCAGCACACCGGGGTTGACCCCTCCGACGAAGCGGCGGTCATTCAGTACGCCAAGCAAATCGGACTCGATCCCGAAGATACGCACCCGGACGTCGTTCGCAATGAGATCTTCGAAGCGAAGGTGGAGGATTCGTTGGACGGTCCGATCTTCGTGATCGACTACCCCGCAAGTATTTGTCCGCTGACCAAACGCAAGCGGGACAATCCAGCCGTGGCGGAGCGATTCGAGCTGTTCATCCTGGGGATGGAAGTGGCCAATGCCTACACGGAGTTGAACGACCCGGATCTCCAGGAAAAGTTGTTCGAAACGCAATTGGAAGGTCAGGACGAAGAGGACTCGATGGCCAAAATGGACCACGATTTTGTCCGGGCCCTGCGGCATGCGATGCCACCGGCCGGCGGTCTGGGGGTGGGCATCGACCGGCTCGTGATGCTGCTGACCGACAAGAAATCGATTCGAGACGTAATCCTGTTCCCCCTGCTGCGTCCCGAAAACGCGTGAAACCGGGTACATGCCCCGTTTAGAAGTCTGCAGAGAGAGCAGAGCCAAAGCGGAAGACGCCGGGATTTCAACGAGTCGGCCGGATCGAAGGAGCGCAGCGACGCCGATCCGGCATTGGTTCTCGTTCGGCATCGAATCGACGTTCAATGCCGAACGAGAACCAATGCCGGATCGGCGCTTCGCTTGATTCGGCCTACTTCGAATGCCCGGACGACCTCCTGGCGAGGGGCGGGGCGTTCCCTGGGCTCGACGGGATTCTTCGGCCCGACTTCCGACAAACCATGTGC
>JARFQX010000049.1 GCA_029287555.1 Rubripirellula sp.
TTGGTAAGACCCAGACATGATCGCAGTCGACGGCATTAAGAAATCTTCGATCCGCAGTCACTATCAATTGGGGACGCTGTTCTATCGCTTGCTCTGGGGCCCTCACATTCACCACGGACTTTGGAACGGGGAGGAATCAGCGTCAATCGCTCAGTGCCAACTCACCGATACCTTGGCCGACATGGGTGAGATTCGAGCGGGTGACAAAGTGGTCGATGTCGGATGTGGAATGGGCGGATCGTCTATTCGCTTGGCTTTGCGGCGCAAAGCAGAGGTAACGGGAATCACGCTCAGCCCAATTCAGCGGTACTGGGCGGCCGCATCGGCGGCGTTTCGCGGCGCGAGGTCGCATACCGAATTCATCGCGACCGATGCGGAGACGGTCCAGTTTGATCGAGAATCGTTTGATGTGGTGTGGAGCGTGGAGTGTACCGAACACTTTTTTGACAAAGCCGGTTTCTTTCATCGCGCGTTCGAGTGGCTTCGGCCCGGTGGACGACTGGCCATTGCGGTTTGGTTTCAAGGAGACCACGCGACCGACGATGCCCAGCGCCAAATCGTCGAAGAAGTTTGCACACGTTTCGTCTGTCCGTCGATCGCGACCCGCCAGGATTACACGGATTGGATTCAGTCCAGCGGTTTTCGCGTCACGCACAATGTCGACTGGACTCAGCGCGTGCTGAAGACCTGGGAGATTTGCAAACGCCGGGTTGAGCGAAGTGGTGTGCGACAGCTTGCCAGATTTGTTGACCGGGAGCAGGTCGCCTTTCTCGATGGCTTTGACGTGCTGCTGGATGCCTATCGGACAGGCGCCATGCAATATGGTGCGATCGTTGCGAAAAAAGTATAGAGAGAATCGAAAGCACGGATGAATTGATTGATTCGTTCTTCCCACGCCCGGCGATCCGCCGGTTCGTATAGATCGGTTACGGCTTCGGGAATCAGATTTAGTTTCCCGTGACCGTCTGGTATCTGTTCTGGTTCCTGCGGGACGCTGCCATCTTGAGCCAATCGAGGCCGTCCGTGTCCAGCGGGTGGTTGCTTCGCGATTGCGGGCTCGGTTTGCTGCTTGCCGTCTCGCATAGCGTGATGTTAGTTCCCAAGACCCGTCGTCTATTGACTCGGGCGATCCCGTCGACCTTTTACGACAGCACGTTCTGCATCGTTACGTGCGTCAGTCTCCTGACTCTCTTTTTCTGCTGGAGGCAGAGCGAAACGGTGATCTGGGAAATTGGCGGTTGGTTGGAGTCTTGCATTCGGGTGTGCTTCTACGTCAGTTGGGCTTCGATGATCTATTCGCTGGCGTTGACGGGACTGGGTTACCAGAATGGCTGGACTCCCTTCTACCACTGGCTGCGCCGCTCGCGTGCGCCGCGGCGCGAGTTTCGGCCGCACGGCGCGTACAAGCTGATTCGGCATCCCGTCTATTTGAGCTTTCTCGGCTTGATCTGGTTTACTCCGCGAATGACGCTCGACCATGCCGCGCTGACCCTTCTGTGGACGGTTTACATTTTCTACGGCAGTGTTCTCAAGGACCGACGTCTCGAGTCGTTTTTGGGTGACACGTACGCCGACTACGAGCGGCGAGTTCCGGGATTTCCCTTCATGATTGAAGGTCCATTGGGACGCCGCCGAACTGATCGCTCGGAAGCAAACTTGCGAGAATCCACCGCGCACCATCCGGCCGCGATCTCTCGGACGATCGCGTGAGTGCCAAGCCCTAGCCCAACCAAGCGGTCAATGCACCTGTCGCAACGCTGCACGGAGCAAACGCGTTTCTGCATGTAAACGAGCTCTTCGCGTGCTCCAGATTCATTGCGTGGACGGTCAACCACGACGGGCGAGCGGAACGTGTGGCCTTGATCGACTTGCCATGTGGCGCATCGAAAGCTCCTGCGGTGTTTGAATTGCTTTCTTGATCTTTGCAGGTGCGATGTTGCGAAGATGATTCTCACGGAGGCTCCAAGACACAGAGAGTCGATGGCCTCTGTGCCTTCGCGCCGCCGTGAGAGAACCTGTACGCGGGAGATTGAATGGGCTCCGGGTGGTGGATGGTCCTACGTCGGTCAGCTGGCAGAATCCCGATTGACCGCCGTCTGAAAGAACTCCTCGTTGAGTGCCAATCGCAACCGGTCAATTGTGTCGTCAATTTCTTCGTCGGGTTGCCCTAGCCCTACCGAAAGACGCACAAGTCCCAAGTCTTGCGTCCCCAACGTCTGATGCGCAAGTGGGGCACAATGGATTCCGCTGCCGACGATGAGCCCGTGTCGTTTGAACCGTGAAGCAAGTTCGCTGCTAGGAAACTCGGGGACCGCTAGCGCCAGCGTAGGCATCCCCTGATTCGGCTCGGCCGGCCCGAAGATGCGAAGACGATCGATTTGTTCGAGACTCGCACGGATCCGTTGGATCTGCCTGCGACCACTGGCCAACTGAGCTTCTATGCTCTGCTCGCGCAGCAGTTGTATCGCGGCGTGTAGTCCCGCAAGCGCAAACTGATCGACTGACCCGACGTCACAATAGCCGGGGCGAGCAGACCCCTTGCCATCGCCTTTGCCAGCTACGGGCACTTCACAACTAGCCGAAGTGCAGACCATTTGGGCACGATCTGACAGATACAGTCCACCAATCCCCCAAGGTGCTTGCAGCCCTTTGTGCCCTCCAAATGC
>JARFQX010000061.1 GCA_029287555.1 Rubripirellula sp.
CGAACAAATGGCCGGGCCGTTGGCCCTAGGATCTTGTCGTGTTTTCGCATACCCAGCCCGTTGGACTGGGCTAGGCAAATGAACGGGGCGTTGCCCCTAAATCAAAAAGCGCAACTTCAAAACTCACGCGTCGGGTTACGATCGGTATTAAATCAACAGGCCGTCACGCGTCGCGGCTCACTTAAATCAACAAGCCGTGACGCGTCGGGTTAGGAACGAAAACGCGACTTCAAGACACCGCCTCGCCCCCCAGCATCCTACCCGCCGAATTTCGGGTTTCGATCAACTTGTTTTTCATCCGCCACCTGAAATTCGCTACACTACTTCGCACTTGACGCGCGCCTCGGAGGGCCAGTTTTGATGCCTTCGTCAAGATCGCCGGTGGAAAGCCATCGACGCATGAACTTTATCGATCCACCTTCTCTTCGATCCGATTGGCTTGTCTTAGGAGCATTCCATTATGTCCGCGACGATTCAGCGCTCGGTGGCACAGCAAGAAGTGACACCGCAGAAGACGACACCACAAGTGATGCCTTCCAAAGTGGATCCGGCCACCGCCAAGCCGTTTACTTTGGACCAAGAGATTGAGGAGTTTGGTAGTTGGGTCAGCGAGCCCATCCTGGTACCGCCGAAGGATGCCAGCACGGCGATGGCTGAAACCATGCTTCGCCAGTCGGGGTTGTTCGTCCCGAGAGATGAGAGTTGGTCGTCGGTGGTCGAGGAGCACCGCGCCAGCTTTACCCAGGTTCGAGAGATCGAACTGACCAAAGCGTCCATTCGGCTCCCCCGGGGCCGATTCTTTGTCAGCGTCCTCGAGCAGGATCGCTTTGATCAAATCAAGGACACCGTTCCAGCGTGCGTGCAAACACGCCTTGAAGAATTCCTCAACGGTCCGGGGAAGCGAAGAGGAGTGAAGGTCTATTATCTCAAACCGCTTTGCGTTGAAGTGGGCGACGAGCTGTTCCTAACTTCTCGCAAGGACTTGATGCGAGCAATTGAAAAGATTCAACAAGAGGTGTTCGATGAATATCACCGACTTTACCTGAGACGTCGTCCCAAGTACGTGATGACGCGAGCCATTAACATGGGGCTCGCCGTGCCGCGGGCCTTTGTGAACTACTTTGTGCAGCGCCGACAGAAGGCAATCGATGCCTATCAGGCGCGGCTCGAGTTCAAGCGCAGAAAAACGGCGCTCCGAGCCGCTCGGGTCCATGGTCGGTTTCGCACCGACGGGTGCACCTTCGACGACATGCTCGCCTTGACGAACCCGCTTCAGCGAGAGGATGTGGTCGACCAGTACAGCCTCGAGCAGAACCTTTCGCGGGCGAAACGGAAGCAATTGATTCAGATGGCGGCCGGCACAGTCCCCTGGTTCGTGTCGCTCGCCGTCACCGCCTCCTGGATTGCCAAGATCAGTCTGACGATAACGCCGCCGGTGCTGGTGTGCGACCCCGTGTTCGTCGCCGAAATGCCCGACGCACCGGGAAAGTTGCTGAAGATCGGTCACTTCGACGAGGTCGGCGGCGTGATGCACGTCGAAATCTAAATGAGCGAGCGATTCTGAATACGCGTACGCGATCAGGTATATTCGTGGGCGACGGTGGACCCGAGTGCAGCTCCTCGTGCTCGTGCTCAGCGAAGCGGTGCTCGTAATCGACTAGGACGTTAAGAACTGAGTCGCTGATTCGAGCACGGGCACTGTTGCGAGCGACTAAGCACGAGCGTCAGTGTGACATCCGACATTGCGTTATGACTCGGCACATGGCATTTAGCGCATGGCGCGGTAAGCGAAGCGACAATACGGTGGCAGCTCACCTTCCGTCCTCGAATAATCGGTCACATTCCCGTTCGAGCACCCCTCCAATCAGCTGACACTCCGTGTTGAAGCTCTTCTCGATCAATTCGTTGGCCGAGACTCTGAACTGCTTGAAGCCGAGCCGCATGAGGGTTTCGACGGAGGTGCCGAAGACAATGGTGTTGATGCCTGACCAAAGGATCGCCCCAAGACACATCACACACGGTTCGGCGGTGCTATAGAGAATCAAAGCACTGGGATCTCGAGCCGGACCTTCGTGGAGGCGATTCATGGCATCGATTTCCCCATGCCAGATCGGATTGACATCCGAACGATTCCATCCTCGGCAAATTAATTCACCCGAGTCGGGATCGGCAATCACCGCACCGAAAGGTCTCCGCGGCACGTTTCGCGCCGCGTCAATCGCCATTTCCATGAAGCGGGAATGATCCAAGTTACGTTACCGAACTTCCCTCCGCAGCCGGTTCAACTGCGGAACCAGCAAGCGAAGACCTCGCGAGGGATTGGGAAAGACCTCCAACGACGGCCAACCAGCAACCTTCAGCCTGAGCGTGATCGCGGTGCCTCGCCAGGTCGAAACGGAGGAAATCGGCCGAATTAGCTCGTTGGAAAAACGACGCAATCTCCAGGCGACTGCCAGGCTCGGCAATTGTACGTCGATCTCATTGCCAGAAGCGTCGATTGTGACGGGCCGGCCGAATACGGATCCCTCTATCCGACCGACCACGATTAGTTTGGGTTGTTCGACGCGTCCCGTGTTCGCACGTTCAAGGTTCCATCCAAGACCCACTCGGCGTGTTGGGCTCCGTTTCCAGTACCACTCGGTACTTTCACGTGCAGCTGCTGAAACTCGTAAGTAATCTCAGCGTTTCGACCGGTCAATCGGTCATAGAGTCCGATCGCCAGATCAGGCCAATTGCTAGTGTGCTCACCGTTCGTCATGATATTCCTCTTGTAATCATCATCGTATCGATTGATTCGTGAAGAGCCTTCGGACCTTCAACGACTTCATTGTTGCAGCCTGAAAAGGGCGGCCTGACGTGTGGAGCCGTCGCGACAAGATCTACGTCGACAAATCGAACCGATAACGCCAGAACTTTGCCCATGAATAGTCGGCCGGAGTGGCGAACGAAGACAGGTTTCTTGCTTGCAGCACTCGGCTCGGCAATCGGGCTGGGGAACATCTGGCGATTTCCTTACATTGCCTATCGAAATGGTGGCGGCGCTTTTCTCGTGCCCTACCTGGTCGCGTTGTTCATCGTCGGCGTGCCGCTTCTGATGCTTGAGTTTGGACTCGGCCATCACTTTCGTCGTGCCTTCCCCCAGTCACTCGGACGGGTCCACTCGCGATTTTCCTGGATCGGTTGGTGGTCCGTTTCCTTCGTGATGTTTGGTATCGTCGCCTACTATGGCGTGGTGATTGCTTGGTGCGCGTGTTACCTGGTATTTTCGATCACCCAGCCATGGGGTGAACTCGCCGCCGTCAACAACTACTTTGATCAGTCATTTCTGGGCGCTTTCGACAACGGTGAGCCCTTCGCGATTTACACGTCCGAGGGCGGATTTCGGCTTGGCGACTTTCGGTGGTGGGTGGTTATCGCGCTTACCTGCGTGTGGGCGATCAACTGGTTGATTACCCGTCGCGAGTTGCAGCGAGGGGTGGAGTTAGCCAACCGCGTCTTCATTCCCGCCTTGGTCGTGATCACCCTCGTGCTCGTTGTCTGGTCTTGGGGATTCGATGGCGCACAGGCCGGCCGTGAACTCTACCTTCGGCCCGAATGGTCGCGTGTTTTCGAGGCGCAGACTTGGATCGACGCGTTTAGCCAGATCTTTTTCACGCTGTCGTTGGGCTTCGGCATCATGGTGGCCTACGCCAGCTATCTTCCCCGCGACGCTGACATTCCGACCAGCGCTTTTCTGGCTTCGATCGGGAATTGCCTGTTCAGCCTGGTTGCAGGACTTGCCGTGTTTTCCGCGATTGGCCTGTTGGCTCATGAACAGGGAATCGACTTGCGCGCGTTCCAGGATCGAAAGGCAGAGATTGAAAGCCTGGAAGCCGCTGCCCGGACCGACGGGACGTCCGAAGAGGTCGCCGATCGATTGGCCACGCTGCGGGAAGCACAACAGGACGGTTCGGAATTCGAACAGCAGATGCGCTCGTTCGGTCTCGTCTTCAAGACTTATCCGGCGATTACAACTCGGATGGGGCCAATTGCCGGGCCTTTGTTTGGCGCCCTCTTTTTTCTCTCCCTATTGGTAGCGGGAGTCTCGTCATCGATCTCGATCATCGAGGCATTTCTCTCGTCGCTGACGGATCAATTTGGCTGGGGGCGAGCGCGTTGCGCCGCGGTGTTGTCGGCATGCGGCTTTCTCTGTGGGCTGGTATTTTGTTCCCAGGCCGGTTTGTTCTGGCTCGACCTGGTGGACCATTTCATCACCACCTATGGCCTCGTACTGGTCGCGATCTGCGAAGCGTTGATCGTCGGCTGGTTGTTCCCCGCACATCGTCTGCGATCGCATCTCGACGAGAATCATGTCTTTCGCTTTGGAAACACCTTGAGTGTCCTGATGCGACTTTTGATCACGTCGATCTTGATGCTGACTTGGATGGGTTTGGCTCGCTACCAGCCCGACTCCCTGGCGAGCGCGATGGGGCGGTTCGCCCTCGTTGCTGGCGGCATCATCCTCTGGATCGATCAGCACTGGTTGGACTTTA
The DNA here is from genome assembly GCA_029287555.1 of Rubripirellula sp. Classification (GTDB taxonomy): domain Bacteria; phylum Planctomycetota; class Planctomycetia; order Pirellulales; family Pirellulaceae; genus Rubripirellula. Next base: position 4,533 of record JARFQX010000061.1, read on the forward strand.
ACATTCGCATCGTGATTCCTGCGCTGCTGATCTTCTTGCTCGACCAGGCACTGATTGAAGAGTTTCGCCAACCGTACGGCGGGTACCCCGCGGAGGCCGTTGTCTGCATTGGGCTCGGCTGGCTCCTGGGCACCCTGTTGATCGGCGTCGGGCTGAGCCGGATCCCGTCAATATCCGACGTTCACGCCGAGGGTCAGGATGTGACCTGAAAATTCGGACGTAATCGAGGATCCGGGAACTGCACCCACGCCAGGAAGAACGTAAGGCCCCGTCGAATCCCACGAAGCGACGTACTGGTAACCGATGCTAACACTCGTGTGCTCATTCAGGTCGCAGGTCGCCCCGACGGTCGGAACGTGGCGATAACTGAGCTCGGAGCCAATGTTGAAGAATGCGTCTTGCTCGTCGAACAGGTCCGAACTGTAGATATAGCCAACGCGGCCCGTCAAACATTCCGTTAACTTCACCTGGGCCCCCAAGCCCAACGTGAACAGATCATTCCAGCCCAATCCCGCTACCGCACCGTTGGGCTTGTACGTCGCCGAATCTCCAAAGCCCTCGGTGGACGTGTAGTCGTAGTAGCGAACATCAAGCGTCAGCACCGTGTATTGAATCCCGCGATAGGCCAAGCCACCGCTGACGATCATCGGCAACGTGACATCGACTTCATCAAGACGCGCCAGTCCGTTTGCATCCTCGGAAAAGTAACGAAACGGCTCGAACCAAATCGGCGACTTGATGTTCGCACCAAATTCCCAACAGCAGTTGTGAACGTAGTGGATACCCAGTTGGGCTCCCATGCCCCAGTGGTAGCGCGTGCCATCACCGCGTGGATAGGTGCCGTCGGCATTCAATCCCACAAACATGTTGTCATCGAGCGTGATCTTTCCCAAACCAACGATTGGACCCGCGGCAACACTCAATCGATCGGTCAATTGCAAGGAACCGGCCGGGACGATCTCAAAGAACATCGCGTCCGACTTGACGCCGCCAAGGCCGACGCCACCTTGAGCAAATGGGGGTGTGAGGATCGGATTGCTGGAGTCCGCCTGGTAGTTGGTGGAAAACCCGCCAACGCCAAAGATCCCCAACCCCAATGTCAAATCGGGGTTGGCAGTTTGATAGACCCAAGCCAGCGTCGGAACCGGAACCGCGCCAACCTCGCCGTCGCTCGAGCCGGACCCCACCCCTGGAAATGTCGACGAGAGCTCCGAGTTCGCATAGATCGCTTCGAAACTGAAGGCTAACTGGTCTCGCTCGAACCGATTGATCGTGGCGGGGTTCCAATACATCGAGCCGATCGCTTCAATCGCGGTGCCCGTTGTCGCCCCTCCCATCCCACGGTTGACCGCCCCGCCGGCTGGCAAAATGATCCCCTGTGCACGAACGGTCGAGCACGTGCCGAGTAAACTCGCGCAACCAACCAAGACCGCCAGAATTTTTCGAATGCCAGCCATATTTCACGACAAGAAGCGTTAAGGATGCGCCCGTCCCGAGGACCGGTCTCACTAGGTAAGATCGGCCGGATGTGCGGGTCGTTACAGCAAAAACCCGCTCGCTCGAGCGTCGGAATCCGAGGACGAGCACGCCAGCCGTTAAGGTTTGCGGGTTGCGTCAACTGCGGGATCGGTGCTGGAGGGCGGGTGGCTTCTTGGATGGAACGAAGCGGCGATGGCCGGATCTAGACCATCATCCGCGAGGCTGACTGCCCGCTTGTCGATAGGCAACTGGACCACTTCGAGAGCACCGCTGCCGCGTACTTCGTGGCCTCATTCTTGCAATTGCCTGGACCACGCGATTGTCGAATATGGCCGGCCGGGTCGACCTCGACCGACGCGCATTGGCCCTCATAGTCAACGTGAAACAGAAAACATCCCCCTTGCACGGCAC
>JARFQX010000136.1 GCA_029287555.1 Rubripirellula sp.
TAAGTGTGCGCAATTGTGAATTACTAGTCGTGCTCGTGCTCGTGCTCAGTCGCTCGCGACGGTGCTCGTGCTCGAATCAATTGGCGAGGCTCTTACCATCCTTTTCAATTGCGAGCACCGCTCCGCTGAGCACGAGCACGAGCACGAAGACTTCCGCACTGTTCCACAATTGCGCACGCTTATTTAGTCTCCGGTCCCTAGTCCCTGGTCTCCGGTCCCTGCAGCATGGAGCCTGAATGCTTCCCGTTACCGAGTGCCTGGCAGACCTGGTCGCGGCGGTGCAGGCTTCGACTCCGGTTGTCTTGAAGGCCCCGCCGGGCGCCGGGAAGACGACGGGCGTGCCGCCGGCTTTGCTGGATGCGGGGGTCGGCGATGAGGGCCGAATCCTTTTGATCCAGCCGCGGCGGATGGCCGCCCGTGCGGCGGCCAACCGGCTGGCCACCCTCCGCCACACGGCGCTCGGTTCTGAAGTTGGTTACCACGTTCGCTTTGACAAGTGCTTCGGTCGTTCTTCCAAGCTGATCGCGATGACCACCGGCGTCTTACTCAGACGCCTGACGGTCGACCCACTGCTAGAGGGCGTCGCGTGCGTGATCCTCGATGAATTCCATGAGCGAAGCATCGAGATGGATTTAGCGATGGGGATGCTTCATCGGATACGCACCACGTTACGCCCGGAACTCAAAACCGTGATCATGTCGGCGACGCTCGACCCGGAGCCAATCATTGACTTTCTTGGGGAAGCCAAGGCGATCGAGAGCGAGGGGCGAAGCTATCCAGTCGACATCCGTTACGCCGCTTCGCTTTCTCGCCAGCCAATTGATCACCAGGTGGCCGAAGTGCTACCCGAAGTGCTCGATGGCAGCGGTGGTGACGTGTTGGTGTTCCTGCCGGGAGTGGGCGAGATTCGCCGAGTGCACCGCGCGCTCGAAGCACGTCGTTTCGGCGACCAGGCGATCTTGATGCAACTCTACGGCGACTTATCGCCCGCCAAACAAGACGCCGTCCTGCGAGTCGCGACGCGGCGTAAGATCGTACTTGCCACCAACGTCGCCGAAACCTCGGTGACGATCCCGGGAGTCAGTGCCGTGATCGACAGCGGAACGGCACGAGTGATGAAATACGACGCCCGCGTCGGGCTTCCCAAGTTACAGCTGGAGGCGATTTCCCAAGCATCGGCGGATCAGCGTGCGGGACGCGCCGGGAGGACGCAGCCGGGCATCTGCTACCGACTCTGGCCGGCGGCCATGCAACGTTCGCGCCGGCGAGCGGATCTGCCCGAAGTCTGCCGCTGTGACTTCAGTGCCGCAATGCTGACGCTCGCGAATTGGGGCGAACGTGACGTGTTTGCTTTTCCCTGGCTGACGCCGCCACCCGAAGAATCGGTCGACGCAGCCCGAATTCTTCTCGAACGACTCGATGCGCTCGATACCGACGCAAATGTCACCCCGCTGGGCAAGCAAATGGCCGCGTTACCATTGTCGCCTCGGCTCGCCCGTTTCATGTTGGAAGCCGGTCGCCTTGAAGTGGACGAGGACGCTGCCGTTGCCGCAGCGCTGTTGAGCGAAAGGGATCCATTCCGCGGTGAGTCGGTTTCCGAAACGGCTCGATCCGCCGATGCTTCCGATTCGCGACGGTGTGACGTGACCGATCGTGTCGAATGTCTCCGGGCATTCTTTCATGGTGATCGGTCTGCGGTGGCCAACCAGCGTGCGGCGAGACAGATCGAGCGCGCTGCGAAGCAGATTCTGCGAGAAAGCGAAAGACTCGAGCGTCGGTCCGTTGCGATGCCGCTGTCCCGAGACCAGCCGCGCGAGTCGAGTTCTATCCGGCTGCGACGAGCTTTGCTTGCGGCCTTTCCCGATCGACTTGCCAGACGACGGCCCGGAAGTCGGGATCGAGGGGTGATGGTGGGTGGTCGCGGTGTGCGGTTGGATCCTCAATCGTTGGCCCGATCGAGCGAACTCTTTCTCTGCATCGATGTCGATTCCAAAGGGGTCGAGGCGCACGTTCGGATGGCCGCGGACATCGAACGGGAATGGATCGATCCTCACCATATCCATCAGGTCGACGAGCCATTTTTCGATGCGGCACAGGCCAGCGTGATTGCTCGACGGCGTCTTTACTTTCACGACCTGATGCTCAGCGAGTCACCGATCCGCTGCGAGCCGGGGCCGCAAGTGGCCGAGTTGCTCGCCGCCGAAGCGCGAAAGGATCTCTCACGTGTCCTGCCCGAGAAACAGGGCCCGCTGATGGAGTTTCTGCAACGAGTTCGATTCGTGCGGGAAAACCTCCCCGATCTGGATCTACCGCCGACCGACGAGACGGCAATCGACGAGATCCTCGTGTCTTTGTGCCAGAGCCGAACTTCCTTTGCCCAACTTGCTTCAGCGCCCTGGCTCGATCACATTCGCGGTCGCTACGATTACCAGAGGCTGCAATGGATCGAGCAGTATGCACCGTCTCGGATGCTCGTTCCCAGCGGCAATCAGATCGCCATCCGTTATGCCGAGGGGAAACCTCCGACGATGGAGGTTCGCATCCAAGAGATTTTTGGTTGGCGTCAGACGCCTCGGTTAGCAAACGGAAGGGTACCAATCCAACTGCACTTGCTCGGTCCAAACTATCGTCCGCAACAAATCACCGAAGACCTCGCTAACTTCTGGTCGGAGACCTACGTCGAGGTTCGCAAGGAATTGCGTCGACGCTACCCCAAACATCATTGGCCCGAGGATCCGATCAACGCGAAGGCAACAAGCAACGGTTTGAAGCCTCGGTCCTAGTGCTTTTCGATGATGGGAATCACCGCGCAGCGGTCGAAGGGGTCTCGGCGCCATGAAGACAGGTTGGATTTGAACGAACTCGGAGACGCACCGGAAGTTGGCTCGTTGCCTGATTCGCAATTGCTTTGCGCGAGGAACCTGACGCGGCGTGACCACGGTCGCGGCCACGTCATTCTTCATTCGGTATCGCTGACCGTCACGGCGGGCGAGCGAATTGGTTTGGTCGGGCCCAGTGGCAGTGGCAAGTCGAGCTTGCTTCGCGCGATTGCCCGACTGGATCGATGCGATGCGGGGACTGTGACGTTTGAGGGGAAAGAGGTTGAACGTGACGCGATCCCACCGTTTCGCCGCCGCGTGATCTACCTGCCACAACGCCCCGCGCTGTGGGCAGGTACGCTGCGCATGAATTTCCAGATGCCTTTTCGGCTGGCGGTTTCTGACCAGCCCTACCAAGAATCAACGGTCATCGCGTTGCTCGACGATCTCGGGAAACCGGCTTCGCTACTTGACCAACCGGTCGATTCGCTCAGCGGCGGTGAACAGCAGATCGCGGCGCTGATTCGCGCCATGATTCTCGATCCGCTGATCCTGTTGCTCGATGAGCCCTCCGCGTCACTCGACCCCGAATCCACCGTCCAGTTGGAGCAGATGGTATCGAGATGGCACCAGTCGCCCTCGCCTCGCTCAGATCACTCGCGGGCATTCATTTGGACCAGTCACAACGCCGACCAGATCGGCCGGATGACCACACGCGTCCTGCGCATCGAGAAGGGTGTACTGGAAGGAGGCCGCGGCCAATGAACCCCTGGTTGGATGCCTTCGCTCCGCTGCTCGGTCAACTTCCCGCCCGAACGGCGAGCGACCTCTCGCTGAGCTGGATCGAGGTTGGCATTGCGGCGTCGCTATTGGCCATCAACGCCGCCGTTTCGCTGCTGCTGAAATTGGGACTTGCCCGGCAGATCGCCACTAGTTCGATTCGCATGACGATCCAGTTAGCGATCCTGGGTTTGGTGCTCAAGCAGATCTTCGATCTGTCGATGGCGGCACCCGTGCTCGGGCTGGCCGCCCTGATGACCGTCGTGGCCGGTATCTCGGCGATTCGTCGCATCGACATTCGCTTTACGTCGATTTACCCAACTGCGATCTTTGCGGTCTGGACCAGCAGCTGGGTCGTCACGGCGGTTACTGTGCTGATGATCGTTCGACCTCAGCCGTGGTACAGCCCCCAGGTGGTAATTCCTTTGCTGGGAATGGTGCTTGGCAATTCGCTCACCGGCATTTCTCTCGGCTTGGAGCGATTCCTCAAAGAGCTTCGCCAACGTCGTGGCGAGGTGGAGGGGTTATTGAGTTTGGGTGCGACCCGTTGGGAAAGCTGTCGAGATCTGTTCGCCGGCGCCACGCGAACCGCGATGATTCCGATCTTGAACACGATGTCGGTTGCCGGAATCGTCAGCATCCCCGGGATGATGACCGGCCAACTGCTCGCCGGTGCGCCCCCGATCCAAGCCGTGCAATATCAGGTGATGATCATGTTCGTGATCGCGGCAGCCATTGCGTTAGGTGTTGTGATCGCGTTGGCAATCACCTATCGCAAAGTCACCACGACCGACCATCAAATCGACTGGGAACAGATTCGCTGGGCGAAGAAGCTGTGAGATGGATGATGGGTGGGGAAGTCGAACCGGAGGGTGAGCCACGAAGGAACACGAAGGAACACGAAGGAACACGAAAAAGGCTTGGGGAGTTATTCGCATCGTTCATGGGGACCTGTCATTGGTTGCAAACCCGTCTTCTCACGAAGTTGAGCGTGAAGATGAGGCCATGCCAGGACCTTGGCGTTGGCCCTGGCAAGGGAAATCTGAAAGCTGGTGTAGCCCTCGTCGCGAAAAGGGACCAACCCGAACAGCGAAATGGCTCACGAATGACAACTTCGTCCTGTTCATTCGTGGCTCACCCTCCGATCTGACCTGCTCACCACCTAGCACTGAAGACTGCCATCCGTTCCCCGACTTCTTCTTCGTGTCCGTTCGTGTTCATTCGTGGCTCACCCTCCGAATTGGCCGTCCACCATCTAGAACTGGAAATAGACGAACGGCCGAAACCCTCTTGGAGCGTAGAGCAACAGTACCCACACCAGAATCGTTGTGGCGATCGGCGAATACCAGGCATCGAAGGGCAAACGCATCGCGCGGCGCAGTCGCGTCCGCCAGGCGAGATGCTCTGCCACCATGACGAGGACTGCACCGACAACCAGGGGTGGGTACCAGGCGATTCCGGGAGCCATGGAGAGCGCGCGTCGCAGGATCGTGGAAGCTTGATCCAAGTCAACGCTGCGAAAGAGTACCCAGCCAATCAAGACGACGGCCATGGTCGTGCACCAACCCAGCAGGCGTGCCGGTCGAATCGCGAAGGTATCGCGAGCCCACCGCTGCGCTGCCAGCGCGAGTCCATGCCAGAGGCCCCACAGCACGAACGTCCAAGCGGCCCCGTGCCAAAGTCCCCCAAGGGTCATCGTGATCATCAGGTTTCGATAGGTCCCCAACGCACTGGTTCGGTTGCCGCCGAGCGAGATGTACAGGTAGTCGCGCAGCCAACGCGAAAGCGTCATGTGCCAGCGATGCCAAAACTCGGCCATTGAAGTCGCCAGGTAGGGATGCCGAAAGTTAATCGGAAACCGGTAACCGAGCATCTTGGCAGATCCGATCGCGATGTCGCTGTAGCCCGAAAAGTCGTAGTAGATCTGGCCCGCGTACGCGACCACCGCCAGCGTGATCGTTGCTCCGCTGTACAGCTCCGGTCCGGCGAAAACCACATCGACCGCTTCGCCGAGCCGGTCGGCCAGGATCACCTTCTTGATCGCCCCGCGCAACATCTGCTGGGCTCCGCCGTAGAAACGCCGTGACGACCAGGCTGGCACCTCGGAGAGTTGAGGAAGCAGCTCGCGAGCTCGCACGATCGGCCCGGCGACCAGTTGGGGAAAGAAGGCGACGTAGAGTGCGAAATCGAGAAAACGATCCACCGGACGAATCACTCGGCGATAAACGTCGATCGTGTAGCTCAACGTTTGAAAGGTGTAGAACGAAATTCCGACCGGCAAAATGATCTCCATCGTTCCCGTGTGAAGCCCCATCGACTCCAGCAGCGGACGGAACGATTCGATGAAGAAGTTGAAGTACTTGAAGAAGCCTAAGACGCCAAGGTTGACGACCACACTGACCGTCACTAATTGACGTCGCACCCGATCGCTCTCCGACTGGCTCATCCAAAGGGCGACCCAGTAATCGACCACCGTCGACAACACCAACAAACCGCAGAACCGATAGTCCCAGTAGGCGTAAAAGTAATAGCTGGCTATCAGTAGCAGGGCGTTGCGTGTCGTACGGCGACGACAGCACCACGCCGCGAGCAGCACCACGACAAAGAAGATCGGAAACTCGAGCTGCGTGAAGAGCATCGGTCGTTAGTTCCCTTCACCACTGGGAACTTCACCACTGGGATCTTCTCGAATTGCCTCAAGTTCGTTAAGCACCTCCTTGACCAGAACCCGGGCGACCACGGC
>JARFQX010000179.1 GCA_029287555.1 Rubripirellula sp.
CGGCCAGCGTCTGCTCGCGACGTCCCTAGTTGACTGCTATGAAGCGAGCCAAACGTTTGCTTTTATCGCCGTGATCCTCGACTGCGTAAACGAGCAAGCCAAGCGGTTTTATCGGCAGTTCGACTTTGCAGAACTACCTGGCTATCCAATGCGTTTATACTTGCCATTTAAGTCGCTCGAAGCCCTTGCCAAGGGTGACTGAGTCGTGTTGGGTACCATCCGCAGCATCTTTGACTTGGCCGCTCAAGGACGGCGCCCGCGAGAGATCGCCGAACTGGCGAACAAGCAGCGATGGAAGGATGAGAAGTGCAAACTTGGGGCGTGGACGGCAAGGCGAATCCAGAAGATGCTCGTCAATCCAATCTACGCGGGAAGAATCCGAAATGGCGCCGACACTTTGCCCGGACAACATCCTGCGATTGTTTCTCGCGAACAGTACGAGGCGGTCAGCGAGATCCTTCATTCGCGGCGCACTCGAGCTCCAGGCAGTCGAGAACCAATGCCTTGGTGCGGAAGCAACCCTCAAGGGCAAGTTGGTCTGTGCGTCATGCCGTCGCCCGATGGACCCCAGCATTTCGGGCTATCGGAACTTCCGATATCAATACTACCGCTGTCGGTCGCATGCTGGCGGCCGGCCTCCCTGTCCAGGTACCGGGATCTCGACATCTGAGCTCGAAGAATTTGTGAGGGAAGCGTTAGCCAGAGACTTGTCTGATTCACAGACCGGTCAGGTCGAATCAGCGTCCGCGTTTACGACTGCCTGGAAGACCCTCGATGCCGATCGGCAGCGTCGCCTCCTTCCCGAGGTGATTGCGAGAGTCCGGCTCGATATGGCCAGTGGAAATGTCCCAATCGATGTGGTTCAGGACGCGATCCAGTTTCTGAATCGTGATGAAGTGGCAGATTCAAACTGAGACAGGCAGCCCACGATGGTAGAAGGTCGGCGTCCAGTTTCGTATCACAACGCCGTCCTCCTTCGTCAGGTCTTAACAGCCTTCGGATGCCCTTCGTGATTCGAGTCGCTTCCGGTTAGAATAGAGTCGCCTGGTAATCATGATTCCGAATCGCACGACCACGAATTTGATCAGCTTGTCGTCTTTATCTGTTGATCTCCGGAGAGACCATGAGTGATACAGTCGATGCACCGCTGCAATGGGTTGAGAGCATTACGTTGCTGCGACTTCCCGAACACGCAGACAAGCGGCTCCAAGAGTTGATGGATCGCAACAACGAAGGTCTGCTCAGCGAACAAGAACGGGCCGATCTCAAAGCACTGGCCGAGTTGAGCGAACAGTTGTCGCTCGTGCGTGCCGAAGCGTTGCATCTTCTGGGACGCAAACCTTAAGAATCGGGGTGAGCGTGGTTCTTGGACCAGAAATCCGCGATGAAGTTGTTCGGCGCGCGGGCAATCGTTGTGAATATTGCAGGATGCATCAATCGCTGCAGGGAGCGACGTTTCACATCGAGCACATCGTTCCCCGATCTCGCGGAGGTTCGTCGGAGTTGGACAATCTTGCGTGGGCTTGTCCGAGTTGCAATCTCCATAAATCGGATCGTGTCGAGGTTGATCGAGGCGTGGAGGGAGGCACCACTGGGCTCTTTTCACCGCGAGCTGACAATTGGCACGATACACTTCGCTTGGGACGGCGTTTGAGAGTCAACTCGCCGTGCGTTGCTGACTAGCGGGCGGGTCGGTAAAGCACGCCGAAAGCAACCCTCTTCGAACCGGCTCTCTTTCGGTAATTGGGCGTAAGTGCTCCGCTCGCAGAGACTTCCGGCCAAGGGGTTGCTTTCGGTGGTCAGCAAGCGAGTGGGATTCGAACGATGTCGCGCCCTGCAAGCCATGACGCCGCGGTCGTCGGTTCGAATCGGGCTCGCGCAACTTCTCTGGGAAGAGTCAGAATCTTTCACGTATCGGTTCTCATTGTCTGTCGTGTCGCATCCTTATCGGCCCCGCCGCTCGGGCCAAACATCCGATCAGGCATGTCCGGAAAGTCATTGTCGCGTATTGCGAAGTGCAGTACAATGAGTCAGCGACGAAATCCGCTACTGGAGACAAAACAATGCCCAAGAACAGCTCACTCATGGTGCGGCTCGATGAAGAATCCAAGGCCTTGTTGGCTTCGGCAGCGGAGCTTCGCAAAGTCAGCGTTAGCGATTACGTCCGTTCGATTGTCGTCAGTCAGGCGCGGCGCGAACTAGCCGCCGCCGAGTCGCACGTGATCTCGATGACTGCAGAAGAGCAGCTTGAGTTTTGGGAGGCATTGTCGAAACCGCCCAAGCTGACCAAGGCGCAAAAGCAGCTCGGGAAGTTAATGCGAGGCGAGGCTTGAGCGGTCCTCGGTTTCCCGAAGCCTGGTCGATTGAGTCGCTGGATAAATCACATCCACGTCGAAAATTCCAGTCAGGAAACAACGACGTTGATGAGTGGTTAAAGAAGTCCGCATTGCAGAGCCAAAAGAAGCACTTGACGACTACCAAGGTTCTGTTGGGCGCGGAGCGCGAGATTGTGGGCTACTACACACTGGCGTTTTCGCAGGTCGATTTTTCAGACTTGCCGTCTGATCTGGTCAAGAAGTTACCGCGTCGCCAACTGCCTGTCGGCGTGCTGGCATGGTTGGGAGTGGATCGATCCTATCAAGGCCGCGGCGTCGGGCGGCGTCTGCTCGCGACGTCGCTAGTTGACTGCCACGAAGCGAGCCAAACGTTTGCATTTATCGCCGTGATCCTCGACTGCGTAGACGAGCAAGCCAAGCGGTTTTATCAACAGTTCGACTTTCAAGAACTACCTGGCTATCCAATGCGTTTGTACTTGCCATTTAAATCGCTCGAAGCCGTTGCCAAAGGTGACTGAGTCGCGGCTATTGGAAGAGACGCGAAGGGCGGTTGAGAGTCAACTCGCGGCGCGGGCTTGGCACGCTGGCCCGCGGCAGCACGCCCAGGAGGATTCGAACCTCCGACCTACGGATTAGAAGTCCGTTGCTCTATCCAGCTGAGCTATGGGCGCGTCGGTTGGTCGCGTAAGTCTAGTCGACCCGGCGCGGGAAGCCGAGTGGCTGGGAGTAAGTGGC
>JARFQX010000212.1 GCA_029287555.1 Rubripirellula sp.
GACCTTCAACGAGTGGTCCCACATCGCGATAACTCTTCCGGCAAAAAGAACAAAAAGCGTTCTTCTTGCTGGACGATGTGCCGCGGCGCGAGCTTTGATTATCCTTCGAGGGCATACACGACTCCTGATTGTGCGAACGGTCGCGATCGATCAATCCAAATGGCTGCAGTCGTTTCTTGAGCTCTCGCTCCTGCCATCCATTGTAGACCGAACGACGACGCCGATTCGCGCGTCAAACGGTTTCGGGCCACGGCTCGAATGCTTTCCCAAGGTCCGTCTCCGCTGGGGAAACTCGCCCTGGGATGGGTCATCCGTATCCTCGAAAGCTCGAGCCAATCGTGGTTGGGTTTCTAACGATCTATGGAATCCAATTGCATGCCCGATGGATTTGGGAGGGCAAACATTGGAAAGGTTTATCCTTCGCTCCTTCCGAGTGGAGTCCGAATCCAGCCAAGGCCCAATTCTTCACCCCTCGCGGCCGCAGCCCTTGGGTGACCCTCAACGAACGCTCGCGGTAAGGGAACGAGCATCCGCGTCAAGCGGAAAAAGTCCGCGGGTCGGGAAGGCAAGGGTAATGGCGAAAGGGTTAGGTTTCGGGATTGGGTGATGAGCCGTCCGAGGAGGTCGAGTCATCGATGGAATGGGTTCCAGCGGGAGGCCGATGGGTTCTCGCTTTTATAGTTCGGAATTCCTGGTCGCTGATGTCACCTTTGCGATGCATTTCTTCCAACTTTGAAAGCACGTCGGAGCTGTCGTCCTGGTCCTCAGCGGCGTAGTCCCGAAAGATTGACACGAGATAAAACCCCGCGGCAATCAAGACACATAGGACCACCAAGGCGACCCCAATTCGCACAGGTGGAGTCTCAAACAAATCTGACATATCCAAGCGTTTCACGTCAAAGCGAAAAAAGACGGCATGCTTCCAGGCTCGGTCGGTATCCTCTTCCTGATCCCAACCGCGAGCTGGCTATCTTTCGGTCCAGATCTCGTTTCCCAGAATCGTCCGCCCCCCAGGCTGTCGTCGCGACGCCGTCGTCCCGACGCCGTCCTCCGCGTCCCCGCACAACCGAATGATAGGAGTGTCCAGTGGACAGGGTCCAGCATTTTCGTCAGGCTCGAAGCGGTTTTTCTTGTTTCACGCTCTTTGCCCGCGTTTCACGGCTCCAACCGCCGGATTGACCCGTCGACGAAACGCTCTACCGCTTGCCCATTGTTGGCAGAGCCCCCAAGCGTGCGCCGAAATTGGCAGCTGCCCCTGGCGATTTGAGCGAACAGATTTCCGGTGTAGGGGGATCTCCGGTCTGTCCCCTTTTCCCGACACGCCCCGTTTCCTGCTTAGGGACCGCCAGCGAGAACTTCGATCGCTTTGCGCGCCGGCGCGAAGCCCAATTCACTGTGCCCCTCGACGCGGACAATCACGTGCCCGGCGTATTGATGCGTGCGGAGCGATTGAACAATGCGAGCCAAAGCCACGTCGCCCTGCCCGATCTGCTGATCGCCCTCCACGCCCGCCCGGCGGTCGCACAGGTAGACGCAGGCTAACTCGTCGAGATTCCTTGCGAGTCGATCAGCCAGGGGGAGTTCGCCCGAGGCCAACATCTCGCCGATGTCAGCGGCCAGCAGCACGTTGGCATCCCCCTCGAGCCACTGCCCCAATCGCTCAAACTTGGCGACGGTCGCGACTGCGTCGCCGCTGCGTGGATGCAACGCCAACCGGACACTACGGCGAGAGGCGTCCTCGGCGAGCCGCCGAATTTGGGACGAGAGACGTTCCAGCATCGACTCATCCGCTTCCAATCCCGACTCGGACCACGATCCGGAGGAGAAGGTAATCAACTCCGCGGACAAATCGTTTGCCGCGGAGATCCAGGTGGCGATCCAATCCACGGCTGCCTCCGCGACTTCCGGGTTGGTGGAGACGAGCGAGGGGCCTCGCGCCGCTTGTGGATTGGGAAGGAACGGGCTGTCGAGATCCAACACGCAGCGGACGCCAGCCTTGCCGATCGCATCGCCCAACCGCAGCAATTGCCGACCAAAATCGGGCGACCCGGGGTTGAGCGAAGCGCCGTGAGGACGAATGGCCACCGAGCGGTAGCCGATGCTGGCGAGTTCTCCGACCGCGATGATCGGGTCGTGCAGCAGCAAGCCAGCGGTGTGGTATCCGACAATCATGAATGAACCGCGCGGGAGCGCAAGTTAAGTGACCCGAAACCGCACTGCCAGAAAAATCGACGGCAGAAACAGGGCGACGATGGCGAGGCCCCAGACCGGCCCGGCTCCCAAAAGTGCAAACGAAGCGGCCAACGGTATCACAGTCAGAACGCCGACGCGGATCGCCATTTGAATGTTCCCCGGACTCGGATCTTTGACCGTTCGGATCGCCCGCATGATGACCGGGAACACAATCATCCCGATCAGCACCGGGAAGACGCGCGCCGTCGGAAGATGCCAACCCATGGGACCTTCGGCCAACTGCGGCGCGAAGGCTAGGCACACAGCCCCCAGCGCCGCGATGATGATTCCGATCTTGAGACTGTTCGTCTCGCCGCCGGTCGCTTCATGGCGAGCCATGGTTGTTACCCCCATGATGTAGACACCAAAACCGAAAGCGGCGCCGAGCACGTACTTCGGAATCAAAGGACCATCCGCTGCGAGGGGAAGTGCTGCCGAAGCGCCCAGCAGGAAGCTCAGAAAACGGCAGGCTCCCATCGCGGCGGGGGCGACGTGGGTCGATTTCAGCGGTCCGTCGTAGGCGACAATCATCGCGGCCAAGGCG
>JARFQX010000215.1 GCA_029287555.1 Rubripirellula sp.
CTCGACCATTGCGGCAACGGCTGCACCCCGAACAATGGCACTGGAGTCACCGGTGAGCGCCCGGAGCAGCGCCAGCTGAGGCATCGTCAATTGATCGGCGCCAGCAAGAGCAGCCGCCGCCGCGGCGCGCAGCTCAGCGGAGGAATCTTTCAAGCATTCGACCAGTGGTCCAATCGACTCACTTGGCGTTGGTTGCATCGCGCCGAGCGCTTTGGCTGCGCTAACGCGAGCGGGTAGAGATTCGCTGGCGAGCGCTTCGGTCAGCGGCTTTGTCGCGTCCGGGCCAATCTTGGCAAGCGCCAAAGCCAATCGCTCGGTCGATTGTTGCGGATCCGTCGTCGCGCCCAGCAAGCTCGGTACGGCAGATGTCCCGATCAGGCTGATCGCCTTTACGATTGCTTTGGTGTCGTCGTCGGATCTCTTCAGGGCACCGATCAAGCCATCGATAGCGCCTTCGGCTCGACGACCGAGCGAGCCGAGTGCGAAGGCGGCCGCCGCGCGGGTCTCCGCCGAATCGCTATCGAGCAAGGCAGCCAACGCTGGTACCGCTTCGGTTGCCTTGTCACCAAGTTGTCGCAGCGAGAGAATCGCGGCGCCCTGGACTTGTCGTTCGGGATCGGTAACCGCTGAAGCGATCATCGGAATCAGCTCGCTCGAATCGAGGCTCGAATCGGCTAAGGCGACGAGCGCTGAAGCGCGAACCTGCGGATCATCATCACCCGTCAGTTGCACGAGTCGATCCGTCGCGGCGGCGGGGATTGAAGGCAGCTTCGACAGTCCTTCCGCCGCCAGGGCGCGAACTTGAACATCGTCGCTCTCGAGCGCCGTGACCATGGCTTCGGATGCACCCGATCCTAGTCTTCCCAATGCAAAAATCGCACTTCGTCGAACGGCCTCGTCGGAATCAGATAGACATTTCTGGAGAGTCGGCACGATCAGTCCGGCTTGATTGACCATCCATCCCATCGCTTCGGCAGCGGCAGCCCGTCGACGCGAGGAATCGTCCGCAGCGGCCTGCTTGATGGCTGGAATTGCCGCCGGGCCGACTCTCGAGAGCGCCCAGGCCGCGCGATAACGCCGCTGGTCCTCACCTTCGTCGAGGTTATCGATCAGCGCATCGATCGCGGGCTCCGCAGCCGGACCGATGCGGGCGATCGCCATCAACGACTGCATCCAAACCTGATCGTCGCGATCGGACAGCCCGTCAATCAAGGCATCGAGGGCAGGCAGGGCGTCCGAACCGAGCGCCGCTAAGGCGTAGGCCGCATCCCTGCGCTTGTCGAGCTCGACGCTCTTGAGTTCTTCGGCAAGCTCGGCAACTTCCGAGCTTGTCGCGCCCGCCGCGCTGACCGGTTTCGTGCCCGTCTCCGAGTCTTGTGCGCCAATCGATGTCTGTAGCAACAACGCTGCGGTCAACCAAACTGCAAGGGTGGACCGCGAGCCGAACGGAATGGACAATTTCAACAACCTTGGGCCTACTAGATTTGAAGATTTGTCAGCCGCCCCGTGCTGTCGCCGATGAAGTCGACGGGCGTCCCGAAGCGGTCAAGCATTGACATGAATAGGTTGCACACCGGTGTTTCCGGAGCCACTCGGATGTGTCTTCCGGCATCGATCCTACCTCCACCATGGCCCGCCAGCAGGATTGGTAGATTCTCATTGTTGTGGCGGTCACCATCGCTGATCGCGCTGCCGTAGCAGATCATCGAGTTATCGAGCAGGTTCCCGTCGACCCCATCGGGGGTGCTCTTGAGCCGGCGCAACAGGTAGGAAAGCTGCGCGACGTGGAAGCGGTTGATTTCCCGAATCTTGGAATGCTTCGCGGCATCGCCTCGGTGGTGTGACAGATCGTGATGGCCGTCGGGCACATCAATCTGTCGGTAGCTGCGATTGCTGCCGGCATCGGCCAGCATGAAAGTCGCAATCCGCGTTCGGTCGGTTTGGAAGGCCAGCACGATCATGTCGCACATCAAACGAATGTGCTCGCCATAATCGTCGGGAGTCCCCTTGGGAATCGGATAATCAACGTCGACCGAGATTTTCGGCTCATCATCGGTTCGCTCGATTCTGCGTTCGACCTCTCGAACACCGTTGAGGTACTCGTCGAGCTTTTGACGATCGTTTGTCCCGAGCTTGCTTTGAAGTTTCTTGGCGTCATCCGAGATGAAATCAAGAATGCTTTTCTTCAGCACTTCGCGGCGGACCGCATCCTTGTCTCGACTTTGCGAGGTCGAGTCGCCGAAGAGTCGCTCAAAGACAAAGCGGGGGTTGGTTTCCTTGCCGACCGGGGTCGACTCGGAAGACCAGGAAATATTCGACGAGTAGGCGCAGGAGTAACCGCTGTCGCAGTTGCCCGCACTGCGCCCGGGCTCACAACCAAGTTCTAGCGAAGCAAAGCGAGTGGCCGAACCGGCGGATTGGGCCGCCACCTGGTCTACCGAAACACCGGATCGAATATCGGAGCCATCCGTCTTGCGAGGCTGGGCACCGGTTAAGAACACCGACGCGCTGCGGGCGTGATCACCCGCGCCGTCTCCATTTGCCCGGCCCTTGTCGTGGGTCAATCCGCTGATCACCGTGACATCTTCTTGAACCGGGGCAAGAGGCTGGAGGATGTGCGGCAGGTCATACGCGTACCCCAAGGGCTGCGGCGTCCAATCGGGCAGGTGAACGCCGTTGGGGACGAATAGGAACGCCATCCGCTGTGGGGGAGCACCGGTCGCGGTGGCCGAAGCGGCCATGGCGCGGGGTGCGAGCGACTCGAGCCAAGGCAGGGCCAGCGAGACACCGAGCCCGCGAAGCACCGTGCGACGCGAAATTGGACTTTGATGAATGCTCATTCTTCTCTCCTAGCCTCCCGCAACATGAATGGATCACTGGTGACGATCGATGTCACCAGCGCACTGAATCGATAATCGTTTTCGGCCAACGCGGTCACCGCTTCTTTGATCGCACAGCGGTCGTACGAAGTTAAACCCCGGCCCAGGGCGAAAGTCATCATTTTGCCGGCCAAGCATTTGCAGAACGCCTGTTTCTTCTCCGCCAACAGGATCTGCATCAGATCGGAGGCCCCGTCGAACTGACGACCGCCGGGCAGCTCGCCCGAGGCGTCGATTTCGAAGCGACCGTCACGTTCGCGGCAGGCGCCGATGGCGTCAAAGTTCTCCAAGCCAAACCCAAGCGCGTCCATCGTGCGATGACACGACGCACAGGTAGGGTTGGCGCGATGCTGTTCCATTTGTTCGCGCAAACTGCCTAGTGTTTCCGCACCTTCCTCCAGCTCCGGCACGTTCGCCGGCGGCGGTGGCGGCGGCTCGGCCAGCATATTCTCCAGAATCCACTTGCCTCGTTTCACGGGCGACGTTCGTGTTGGATTGGAGGTCAACATCAAAATACTGGCGTGTGTCAACACTCCTCGGCGACCATCGCTCAGGGCCACCCGTTGGAACTCGTCGCCGCTGACACTGGGAATCCCGTAATGCCTCGCAAGTCGCTCGTTGACGAAGGTGTAATCGGCGTTGAGGAAGTCGAGAACGCTGCGATCCTCTCGAATCATCGTCTCAACGAACAACTCCGTCTCGCGCCGCATCGCCGTTCGCAACTCGCCGTCAAAGTCGGGGAACAGCTCCGGATCGGGCATCAATCGCGATACATCTCGCAGCTGCAACCATTGACCCGCAAAGTTGTCCACCAAGGCCCGAGACTTGCGATCGGCAAGCATGCGGCGAACTTCTGACGCGAGCACTTCCCGGCGCGTTAACTCGCCGGATTCGGCCAACGCAAAAAGCCTCGCGTCGGGCATGCTACTCCAGAGAAAGTAGGACAATCGAGAAGCCAGTTCGTAACCGTTAAGCGGACGAATCCCGTCCTCATCATCCGCTGGTGGATCCTGCTCGACTCGAAACAAGAAATGGGGACTGGCGAGAATCGCCGCCGTGATCGTCTTGAAGATCTCGTCTTCACTCCCGTCCTGTTCCCAGGCGAAACGCATGACTTCGAATAGCCGTTCTTCCTCGTCTGGACGGAGCGGACGTCGGTACGCCCGGCGAGCGAACTCGCCGACGTTCCGCCGAGCCACCTCGACCTTCTCCTCTATCGAGTCGGATTCGGCACGATGGGGGAAGACGCGCGCGCGAACCGTCGGATTGTCGATGACCGCTTCAGCTACCTGCTCCGCAGCACCCAAATACTTCTCCAGCAGAATTGGCGGAATTGAAAGGACATCGCCGATGTTGTCGAAGCCATTTCCGACATCGTCCGAGGGAAAATCATCGGCTAGATTCAATTCCAGGCCTGTCAGGTCTCGGATCGTATTGTCGTACTCGGACTTGTTTAGACGCCGGATCGTCACGCGTCCGGGATGCTTTTCCGAAGAACAATCAAAACTCGAGAGCTCGACCTCGATGGCAGCACCAAGCGCCATCACTTCCTCCGCCGAAGGCTGCGGCATATCGGCTGGAGGCATTTGGTGCTCTTTGACCAGACGGATAATCTTTTCCCAAAGCTCATAGTCCTGTTGAATGTTGGCCGAATCAACATAGCGATCGAAGGCAACCCCACCTTCAGCGTCTTCACCGCTATGACAGTCGGTGCAGTGTTGGGCAAGAAAGGGGGCCACCCTCTTAGCGAAATGCGTAGGCTCAACCTCCTGAGCAGCGAGATCGGCACCGGCAAGACAAAGCAGGCTGAGCAAGAATCCGATTCGAATTGACACAGCTCGCATGTTCATCATGGATGGGATCGTTTTGTTGTTGAAGCGTCTCGGGCAAGAATGCAAGCCTACGCGGCTCGAACTCCGATCGGCGTCATTTAGCCGTCGTATTCAACAAGCGAGCAGACCAAAAGGCTCGGCGTTACTTTGCGGTCACGAGATCGGCCGCGGAGGACGATTGATCAGCATCATCCTGCAGCTGCAGAAAACGCCGCTTGCTAAGCCAGCCGAGCCGGTTGTTGGGAAACTCGAGCGTGCGAAGCAACGAATTGCCAAGTGGGTGCGGAGGGCGGGAAATTGCACCCTTTCATTATGCGAAGATCGTCAAGGCTCCGCAAATATCACGGATCACACAACAGCCCTATAGGGGTATTCCAACAGGGCTTGAAATAGGGGATCCGTTCGTGAGAGCCGCCCGGCGGGCCGTGCGGAGACTTGCGGCCTTGGGGTGACCCAATCGCGACACATTCGCATGACCGGTTGTGCGGATACGCACAACCGGCGATTTTATGGCGTTCCTGAAACGGCACCCGGGTGAATTATTCCCGGGTCCGCTTGACGCCAACAACTTGGGCACGACGATTGCGAAGTTGAATCGTCGCGAGTGGCTGGTGATGGATCAGGCGTTATCAATCGCCTCGAGGTGCCCCACCGAGGTCTCGATGGGAAAGCGATAATGGCCTCGATTGACGGGGCACCAATTGGAGTCGGCAATGAAGCAAACAATGGAGACCTTTGATGTTTGATCACGATGCAATCCATGATCGTGGACGGGCGATGGAGGACGAATTCTTCCATCGTGTTGATGAGGAGTTGCGAAAGAAGCTTCGCGAGTCGATGGAACGCGAAGAGAAACGCGAGCAGTTGGTTTCGGCCACTGGATTCCAAGACATGGAGCTGGTTGACCATTTGCTCGATGGAGGCTTCGAACCGGCGACGGTTGCGGCGTTGGTGCTGATTCCGGCTGTGTTTGTCGCCTGGGCAGACGGCTCCGTGACTCCGAATGAACGTCAAGCGGTAATGAGCGCGGCTTTGCAGCGCGGCCTTGAAGACCAACCGATGGCGATGAAGATGGTCGACGGGTGGCTGCAGAGCCATCCGCCGCGCGCTTTGTGGAAACTCTGGAAAGAGTACTCCATGGCGTTGCGTAAGGCAGTCTCACCTGAGATCGCCGAGAAGTTGACTGATGAGATCGTGCGTCAGTGCAAGGTCGTCGCGGAAGCTTCCGGCGGAACGCTCGGCTTTGGAAAGGTTTCAAAGGCGGAACAGGAGATCTTGGACGAGATCGCCGAGAATTGATTGGGTTCGGCGGTTCGTACTTCGACCTTCGCCAACAGGGCATGCCTGGTCCAAGTTGGTTGGAATGAGGACGTCGAACGACTAGGCGACGTGACATGGGCTGGGGCGAGGCGGAGGCGATGGCGATGAGTCGGCAGGAGACATTGGCGAATGCGGCCTCGCTATGGCTGGAAAGATCGACGCTCGACGAGCTCATTCGATTGCTTCGGGGTGAAGGCTTTACCGTTGTCGGACCACGGCTGGACCAGGGCGCCATCGTTTACGGCGAGATCGAGCGGGCCAGCGATCTACCTCGGGGATGGACGGACGATCAGAAACCCGGCAAGTATCGGCTGGAGAATTCCGGGGGCGAGGCGTATTTCGAATACAATGTCGGTCCCCACAGCTGGAAGCAGTTTTTTTTTCCGCCTCGGCTAGCGGTCGAGCGGGCCAAGCGTGAGGAAAACGGCGGTTGGACATTCAGCCGCCCCGAGCCGAGCGATGAACGTTACGCGTTGCTCGGCGTTCGGGCCTGTGAGTTGGCAGCCATTGCCGTGCAAGATCGGGTGATGATGAATGGCCCCTACGTCGACCGCGAGTACGCGGCGCGTCGGGAGTCGGCCCTGATCATTGCGGTCAACTGCACCGTCGCCGCGGAAACGTGCTTCTGCACTTCCATGGGTTCGGGACCTCGATGCCAGGCCGACTTTGATCTGGCGTTGACGGAAACCGAGGAAGGGTTTGTCCTCGAAGTCGGTACGGAGGCGGGATGGGAGATTGCAGCCCGGCTCGAGCATTGCGAGGCCTCGCCCGATCAACTGGCATCGGCCGATCGACTTCGACATCGAGCCGAGGATCAAATCTCGAAGGAGATGAGCAACGACGGCATTCGTGACCTTCTATTGAACAACCTCAATCATCCTCACTGGGATAAGGTGGCCGCGAGGTGCCTCTCGTGCACCAACTGCACAATGGTCTGTCCGACCTGTTTCTGTTCAACGGTCAACGACGTCTCGGAACTCGCGGGTGATGAGGTCGAACGTGTGAGACAGTGGGACTCGTGCTTCAACTTGGAATTTGGATACACCGCGGGTGGTACGGTGCGCAACAGCATCCGCAACCGCTACCGACAATGGTTGACGCACAAGCTCGCTTCCTGGCACGACCAGTTTGACACATCGGGATGCGTTGGATGCGGTCGCTGCATCACGTGGTGCCCCGTTGGCATCGACTTGACCGAGGAGGTTGAAGCGATTCGGCAGCAACCGGCGAAGCGGCGCGAGGTGCCGCTTCCCCAGCCGCGACCCGACGCCTGCGTTGTACCGGGTGAGGCGGCAGCGGACCAATCGAATCGTCCGAGGTCGGTTGGTCAGACGATTGACGACCGGCAAAGAGGTGCGTCCGATTCTGCGGAAGCTCAACAAGACGCGTCGATCGCGGACGGGGGAACGGATCGTGAGTAACACCGTCGCCAGAGCGCAAGGGAGTCATAATCCTTGGCAAGTCACTTCGGCCACCATTGTGCGGATTGATCGGGAGGCGCCCGACGTCAGCACCTACGAGTTGCGGATGGCGGATCCGGTTCAAGCAGAATCCTTCCAACCGGGTCAATTCAACATGCTCTACGTGCCGGGGATCGGCGAAGCGGCCATCTCGATCAGCGGTAAGACGAATGACGGGCTGTTGCAGCACACGGTCCGCACGGTGGGCGCGGTCACCGCGGCGCTGGAACGCGGTGGGGTCGGGTTTTCGCTGGGCGTTCGCGGTCCCTTTGGAACGCCGTGGCCGGTTGACCGATTGCGCCCGTCGCCATCGAGCACACCGGCCGATCGTCGGGACGTGATTCTGGTCGCGGGCGGGATCGGCCTGGCACCACTGCGGAGTGTGATCACTCACCTGATTCAGCACCGCGACGAAGTGAACCAGGTCGATGTCTTGTTGGGCGCGCGAACGCCAAGCGACTTGATTTACGCGTCCGAGTTTGAAGCGTGGGCGGATCACGGAATCCGATTGCAGACAACCGTCGATCGGGCCGACGCCACGTGGAGCGGCCACGTGGGCGTGGTGACCGTGCTCCTGGATCGGCTCGCAATCGAGCAACCCGAATCGACGATCCTGATGACCTGCGGTCCGGAGGTGATGATGCGGTTTGTGGTTCAAGCCGCGAGCGCCCGCGGGATTCCGGAATCCAATGCCTGGGTGACACTGGAGCGAAACATGAATTGCGCGATCGGTCTTTGCGGGCATTGCCAACTGGGTCCAGAATTCGTCTGCAAAGATGGACCGGTGTTTCGCTATGACCGGATCTCAACGTGGTTTCACGTGCAGGGACTATGAGCATGAACGACTCGAACAAGCATCCCGACCAAGCGACTGAGGCTGCCGGTCTGAAGTCCCGTCCGCAGGCTCCCCGTTTGGCGGTCTTTAAGTTTGCCTCCTGCGACGGTTGCCAACTACAGATTCTGTCTTGCGAAGACGAGTTGTTAACGATCGCCGATCAGGTTCAGATTGTCCATTTCCTGGAAGCGTCCAGTCACTTCGAGGAGGGTCCCTACGATGTTGCCTTGGTTGAGGGTTCGATCACCACGGCAGCGGACCGTGATCGGATTCGCCAAGTGCGCCAGCAGTCACGCTTCCTGATTGCGATTGGTGCCTGCGCGACTTCCGGCGGCATCCAAGCTTTAAAGAACTGGGGCGATCATCATGAGTTCTCGCGATGCGTTTATGCGGAGCCCGCTTACATTCGCACGCTTTCGACTTCGACCGCGATCTCCGAGCACGTAACGGTCGACTTTGAGTTACGCGGTTGTCCCATCAATCGGCTGCAACTCGTCGAGGTAATCCAGGCTCTACTTCGAGGGCAATCACCCCGCACGCCGCGTCACAGCGTCTGCATCGATTGCAAGCGACGGGGCACGGTTTGCGTTGCCGTTGCCCAGGACAAGGTTTGCCTCGGTCCGGTGACGCAGTCAGGTTGCGGCGCAATTTGTCCATCATTTGATCGAGGTTGTTACGGGTGTTTTGGCCCGGCCGGGCAACCGAATTGCGAGAGTCTCACGGAACACTGGATCGGGTGCGGACGTTCCCCCGTTTCGTTGGTTCCACTGATGCGCAATTTCAATGCCGACGCACCGGCGTTCCGCGAAGAGGGGGATCGCATTGATCCCGACTACGACCAAGGACACGTGCTGTGACGAAGCCGGCGACACGACGCATCGAGGTTGGAGCGCTAACGCGTGTTGAGGGCGAAGGCGCTCTGCATGTTGACGTGGTGGGGGATCGCGTCGCCCGCGTCAACTTGGCGATCTACGAACCGCCGCGGT
This sequence comes from Rubripirellula sp., assembly GCA_029287555.1. GTDB lineage: Bacteria > Planctomycetota > Planctomycetia > Pirellulales > Pirellulaceae > Rubripirellula. Next base: position 9,313 of record JARFQX010000215.1, read on the forward strand.
TCTTCGAAGCCTTGTTGGTCGGCCGACCGCTTGAGGATGTGCCCGACGTCACCGCGCGAATCTGTGGCATTTGTCCCGTCGCCTATCAAAACACCTCCATCTTCGCTTTGGAACAGGCGCTTGGGATCGAGGTCACACCGGAGATCCGACAACTTCGCCGTCTGCTGTACTGTGCCGAGTGGATCGAAAGCCATGTCTTGCACATCCACCTATTGAACATTCCGGACTTCTTTGACAGTCCCAGCGGCATTGATCTGGCGAAGCGGTTTCCGGACGAAGTCAACCGTGGACTGCGATTGAAAAAGCACGGCAACGAGTTGCTTGAGATTCTTGGCGGTCGCGCGGTTCATCCGATTAATGTCACCGTGGGAGGTTTCTTTCGCGCACCATCTCGCCGGCAACTCCTGGGCTTGATCGACGATCTCACATGGGGGTTGGACGCGTCGATCGACGTCGCCCGCTGGGTAGCCGGGTTCGAGTTTCCCGACTTCAATCAGCCCTACGAGATGGTCGCGCTCCGCCATCCCACGGAATACCCGATGAACCACGGGCGCATCGTCTCAACCGCCGGACTCGACATCGAAGTCCAGCAGTACGAGGATCATTTCGAGGAGCGCCAAGTCGAACACAGCACCGCACTGCATGCGGTCCGGATTCCGGAAGGTCGACCCTACTTTGTCGGCCCCCTTGCGCGAATCAACCAGAATCTTGATCGGCTTTCCCCAACCGCCCGGCAACTTGCCACCGATGTCGGAATTACCTGGCCTTGCTTTAACCCGTATCAATCGATTGTCGCCCGGGCAATCGAAGTCGTGCAGGCCTACGACGAGGCGATTCAAATCATCAAAGCGTATCAACCGCCCGAGGTTGCCCGGATCGAGTACGAGCCCCGCGAGGGCGAGGGAATGTCCGCGACCGAAGCGCCGCGAGGTTTGATCTTCCACCGCTACCGAACGGATGAGCAAGGCAGAATCACGTTTGCCAAGATCGTCCCGCCGACCTCCCAGAATCAAGGCCAGATTGAATGGGACCTGCGTGAACTCTTACCGGATCTGCTGAAACATGATGACCCCGACATTGCCATTCGATGTGAGAAGCTGATTCGAACTTACGATCCGTGTATCAGTTGTTCCACGCACTTTCTCAAGCTGGACCTGAAGCGGCGATGAACGCCCCGGAAACTCTGGTGGCGGGAATTGGTAGTCCCCTGGGCGATGACCGTGCGGGATGGTTGGTCATCGACCACCTGGCGGATATTCCCCAGTTGACCGCGCGGTTACGAAAGGCATCCTCACCACATCAGCTGATCGATTGGATGACCGATGCCAGGACACTTCACATTGTCGACGCCTGCGTCGATATCGAAACGATCACGCGGATCGAAATCGCTAACCCTCAGAGCTCGAACCAGATCGATTCGAGCCTCGCCGAAATCGATCAGCTGTCGCAATGCCACAGCACCCATCATCTTGATCTTCGCAGCGTGATCGAACTTGCCCATTCACTCGGTAAGCTGCCACAGCGCGTGGTGTTGTGGGCGGTTCCCGGCCTCTATTTCGCCGCAGACCAACCGCTGAGTGAACGATGCGAACGGGCGATCGGTCGATGCGCCGAAAGCTTGCTCGAGGAGATCCAGTAACGCGGCTTACGACCGCAGCACCAAGACGGGGCAATGGGCGAGACGAACAACGCGCTCGGCAACGGAACCGAGTAGCAAATGTTTGACGAATCCGTAGCCGTGAGACGGAATCACGATCAGGTCAGCGGATTCCCGTTCCGCAAACGATGTAATCTCTCGCCCCGCATCACCGACCACCGCATGAAACGAAACACGAGCGTACTTGTCATCGGCCAGCTTCTTTCGCAGGAACTCCTGAGCCGATTTGATGCGGTCTTCATCCGTGACCGTGCCGTAAAGATTCCCAGGTTCCATCGTTGAGAGCTCGGTCAACACGTGGATTACGAGCACCTCGCCCTCCTTACCCGCTATCTCGATCGCCTTATCGAGTGCCTGATGGGACAGATCACTAAAGTCGATCGGCACAACGGTGCGTTTTGGGCTGAGTCCGGTCATGGCTGATTACTCCGAGTCGATGGACGGTCGAGTGTTCCAGAGCCAAGATAACCCTTTGCTCTGCCTCGCATGCATCCCCAGGCGAGCAAAGTCGATGCCGATCCTGGACTTGAGATCGAAACTGGGGTCGAAACCCGCATAATCGGCTCGCTCACCATCTTTCCGCTCGGTATCCGGGCCCGGCCAATCGAGTTTGGCATGACAAGTGCGTAAATAAGACCCCTTGAGAAGCCCTACTTGGAGGGAGATTAGAGAAATGAGTCGTCTACGCACACTTCATGAGCTGCACGAAAAACACGAAAACTTGTGGTGGATCGTCCTGGCGGTTGTTGCCACCGTCGGGCTGCTTGTCTTTGCGGGAACTGTCATGGGTTGGTGGGGCTAGGAAGGAGCGTCCCTGATGCGAGCCATGGTTTTAGATCAGCTCGCGCCCCTCAGTGAGGTCCCCCGCCCGCTGCGTCTTGCCGATCTGCCCAAACCGGAGCCAAGGTCCGACGAGATCTTGCTGGAGGTTGGCGTCTGCGGCGTCTGCCACACCGAGCTGGATGAGATCGAAGGTCGGCTTCGCCCAACTCGGATGCCGATCGTGTTAGGGCATCAGGTGATCGGTCGTGTTGAAGCGGTCGGTCCGCAAGCCAATCGTTTTCAAGTGGGCAACCGAGTCGGTGTGGGGTGGATTCACCATTCCGACGGCAGCCGTGAGGAGAATCTCTCACCGGAGTTCCGGGCGACCGGTTGTGACGTCGATGGTGGCTACGCCGAGTTCATGACAGTGCCGCAGGACTACGCCGTGGCAATTCCGGACAATTTGTCGGACCAGGAGGCGGCACCCCTGATGTGCGCCGGCGCGATCGGCTATCGCTCGCTTCGCCTGACATCCATTGGCGACGGCGAAGCCTTGGGACTGATGGGATTTGGCAGCTCGGCGCATCTGGTGATTCAAACCGCTCGGCATTTGTATCCCAATTCGGCGGTCTATGTCTTTGACCGGAGCGAATCGGTGCGCGAATTTGCCCTCTCACTCGGAGCGCATTGGGCAGGCGGCATCCGGGACACCCCACCCGAACCACTTGCTGCCATCATCGACACCACCCCGGTTTGGTTGCCGATCGTCGAATCGATGAAAAAGCTAGCTCCCGGTGGACGGCTCGTGATCAACGCGATTCGCAAAGTCGATGCTGACAAGGAAGAGCTGCTGAAGCTCAGTTATCACGATCACTTGTGGATGGAGCGCGAGATCAAATCGGTTGCGAATCTGACTCGTTTCGATATATCCGAGTTTCTTCCGCTCGCTGGAGAGATCCCTCTCAAGCCAACCGTGACGTCCTTCCCCCTCGAAGAGGCCAACGAGGCGCTGCAAAGTCTCAACAGTGGAAGCGTTCAAGGTTCGCACGTGCTGCTGGTGAGATAGATAGCCGATGAACATTCGGGCCCGCGAACAACCGGGGCTACGAACGTTCCGCCCTACGATTGTTCCGCTCTACGATTGTTCGGGTCCGCGGCAGACCAGGATGGGGAAAGGGCAATGATGCAGGACCCAGTCAAAGACGCTGCCGACGATCCAGCGGCGAAGGCCTCGGCGCGCGTGTGTCCCCATGACCAGCAGCTCGGCGTCAAGCTCTGCGGCCAAGTCGACGATATCCTGCGCGGGCTTGTCACCACCGGTCACGTGAAATCGGACGCGCCCGGCCGGCAGGTCAATCGGCAGCGAGGCCAAGTCCTGTTTGATCTGCTCCTCGGGCATCTCCTCGGCAAAGGGAATCGGCGGACCATCCTTGACGTATTCACGGCCTGGCTGCCAAACGTGCAGCAAGTCGAGGTACGCATCTCTTGCCTTGGCCTGTTCGACCGCCAGCGGCAAGGCGGCGAGGCTGGCCGCATCAAAATCGATCGGACAAAGCACACAACGCGCTGCCATCTGTGGTCTCCCCGGTTCTCAAGTTGTTGCCCCGCCTATTGCCGTGCAAACAGAATACCGCGGTCGATCGAGCGTCATGGGTGTCTACAGACGTTCGAGCAGCGCAGAGTCACCCTCCGGGCAACGCCGCAGCGTTTATTTTCCGTGCCTCCGGCACTACTTTGGATCGGCCGAGTCGTGCGGAATGGCCCACCGCGTGCGTGATCGCGCGCCGGTCGTTATCCTTGGCATCGGCTACAGGGCGAATCGACGTGGCACTCGGATTGCTCAATGGTAGGAGACCACTTGAGGAGATTTCACCGATGAAGAGAGTATTGCTAGCGACCGACGGTTCGACGTGCGCTGAGGAAGCGGCGTGGTTTCTGTCCCATCTGCCCCACGCTGAGAAGCTCGATTTGACGGTGCTGACGGTCCTGCAAATTCCTTACGTCAGTCATCGCTACTTGTCGCCCAACGCGATCACCGAGAGCGTGGATCGAGAGCGTGCCTCGTCGGTCGAAGCTTACGGGCGGATCGAAAAGATGTTTGAAGGGGCGAATGTCACGATGCGCCACGTCTCGCGCGAAGGCCATCGGGGGCAGTGCATTGTCGAAGCGGGGGATGAATTGGATGTCGATTTGACGGTGGTCGGTGCACGGGGACGGTCAACCGTTCGTCGTTTGCTGTTGGGCAGCACGAGCGATTACGTGGCGACGCAATCTCGCAACAGTGTATTGGTTGTACGCCCCACGGGGTTACGAGAGGATCCTCATCCGATTCGCGTCGCCATCGGCTACGAGGAATCGGAGGCGGCCGACGCGGCATTGCGACAATTCACCGAAACGAGATGGGGCCGACAGTCGGACGTTCACGTGATCTCGGTCGTCTCTTACGTCTCGGCGTTCCTCAATGAGATGATTGTTGAGGTGGACGAGATCAAAGCCGAGGCGACCAAGGCGGTCCACGCGGCAGCCGGGAAACTGCAAGGCGCAGCCCCCAACGTGCATGCTCATTTGATTGAAAGCGACCACGTCGGCGAAGGTCTGATCGAGTTCGTTGAGGAAAACAAATGCGACCTGCTGGTGGTCGGCGAAACGCCCCACTCCGCTCTCGGGCGCGTGGTCCTTGGCAGCGTGTCCCGTTTCGTGCTGCGGCACGCACCGTGCAGCGTTTGGATTACACGAGAAAAGCCGGTTGGGGGTTAGTCAATGGAGACAACCAAGTAGATGATGCATCGCGTGGCAGTGGTCGGAGGTAGGTAGCAATGCCATGGGGCACTCCGGCGCGGGACGCGATGAACTGAACCCCCGACGCGAAGGCGTTCGATCGACGAGACCAACTTCATGAAGCGATTCCAAAACATCCTTCTCTACGCCGGCATGGAGCAGAACGAGGCTGCCATCAACCGGGCCGTCAACTTGGCGATGGAGAATCGTGCTCCGTTGACCTTCATGGACGTGGTCAAACCGATACCTCGTGCGCTAGGAATGTTGACCGACGTCGTCGAGACCGAAGAGATGCAGCGGCTGCTCGTCCAGGACCACCGCGAGAAGTTGTTGGCGATTGCCAGCGACTACGTGGGAACGGGTGTCGAAATCGACGTGTTGGTTTCCAGCGGTGACCCGGCGACGGAAATCGTTCGTCAAGTCCTTGAGAAGAAGTACGACCTGGTCGTCAAAGCGGTCAACGAAGACACGATGGGGGAGCGTATCTTCGGCAGCATCTCGAGATCGCTGCTTCGCCTCTGTCCCTGCCCGGTGTGGCTGCTGAAACCCGAAATCCACGGACAATTCGACGTCGTTTTGGCGGCGGTCGACATGGAGGACCAAGATCCGGTGCATGTCGAGCTGAACCGTGAGATTCTTGAATTGGGGCACGCGGTCGCGGCGCGAGAAGACGCCAAGTTGCACATTGTCAGCGTGTGGGACTTTTGGATGGAACAGGCGTTACGTCGTCGCGCCGGCGACGAAGAGATCGACGTCGCGCTGGCTGCTCACAAAGCGACGATTGGCAAGCGTTTGGAAGCATTCCTCGAGCCGTTCCAAGCCACGCATGAAGCGCCGGAGGTTCACCTGCGCCGCGGCAGCCCGAGCAGCATCGTTCGTTCCGTCGCTGACGACATTGAAGCGGATCTGTTGGTGATGGGGACGGTGTGCCGCACCGGGGCGGCCGGTTTCCTGATCGGTAATACCGCCGAGACTGTTCTCAATCACGTCACCTGCTCGATTCTGGCATTGAAGCCGGATGGTTTTATCTCACCCGTTGAGTTGGCATCTCAGGCCGGTTGAACGTACCACCTCGTGGCGAACCGGCCCGCGCTTACCTGCTACCAGAAACCACTCCTTCCCCCCCTGAAAGGTCTCCTATGAAACGCGTTTTCCCATTGATCCTGGTCGGAACGATCTTGGTTGCGATCAGTCGCCCTGCCCAGAGTGATCCGCCCGAGAGCTCCGATCCTCCAAAATCCAATCTGCATCCGCTAATGCAAATGAAGCTCGACAAATCCAAGGAGATCCTGGAGGGTCTGACGCTGGAAGACTTTGAGAAGATTGGGCGGAATGCGCGCTCGCTAAGGTTGCTCAGTGCCGAGAGCGGGTGGAACGTGATTCAAACGGAAGAGTACGCGACGCAGAGCCGCGACTTCCAACGCACGTGCGACTTGATCTCGGAAGCCGCCGCCGAGAAGAACATCAGCCGAGCCGCCCTCGGTTACGTCGCCATGACGGTCCGCTGCGTGGAATGCCACGCGTACATGCGCAAGCACCGCGCCGCACAAGAGAAGTCCGAAACCGATACGAAACGCTGATCACGTCAATCGACGTCACGAAGGATCTTGTGGCAACTGACACAGCTGATCGTCAATTGCTGGAAGCCAATGGAGGCGCCGTCCAGGTTGTTCGCCTTGGCATTGCGAAGAATCTCGGCGTTGGCAAACTGGAAGGCTTGGAATTGCGCCCGGTAGCCGGGTTTGCGATTGCGGACCCAACCCTCGATTTTGGCGACCACGCGCATCTGCTCGGCCTTCTCCTCGACCATCTGCAAATCGCCGACAGCCAGACCCCGGAGAATCCCCTGCGTGTACTCAAGTTTCTTCTCCATCCAAAAACTAACTGGCTTTTCATCCGACTGGCCATCTTCGGTCTTGGCCGGGGATTGCTCAGGCGCCTTCGGTTCATCGGCCATCGACCTCCCCTCCGGAATTGACGTTGCGGCTAGGGCTAAACCGATCCACAGCAAGACAACATTCTTCATGTAGCGCATCTCTTCGATCCTCTCCTTCAAGACTGCGGGGTTCGCTTATCGCCCCAGTATCTGCCTGCGGGTTTTCGGAGCAATTCTAATGCCCAAGTGCATTGGCATTGACGACATCCTAAGTGAAACCGCTGCGGAAGTCGTTTTCTCGCTCATGTCCCACCTTGATGGATGCAATTTGCCATGCCACGCCCCCCTTCCACCGAGTCGGTTGCCCTTCGGGACGAGGCGAAGCGTCTCGCTGAGTCCCAGCGGATTGCCGACAAACTACGAAACGCCGAAGCCTATCGGTCGTTTTCCGGCTCGGATTCGATCGTGGTTCACGAAACGCATGGATCCTGGGTTTTTCTTGCCGGTGACTACGCCTACAAGGTCAAGAAGCCGATCAAGACGGGTTTCCTCGACTATGGGACGTTATCGAAGCGGAAGCATTGCTGCGACCAGGAAGTTCGCCTGAACCGCCGCTACGCTCCCGACCTCTACCTCGATGTCGTCCCGATTACCGAGCGAGACGGCGAGATTCGAGTGGAAGGGACAGGGGAAGCGGTCGAGTTCGCCGTCAAGATGCGACGTTTCCCGGGCGATGCGCTCCTGAGCGACTGCTTAAAGAAGGGAAAGATCGCGACGGAGGAGGTCCTTCAACTTGCCGAGACGGTCGCGTCCTTCCACGAAGCGGCGGCGTCATCGGATTCGAAACGGCGGTGGGGCGATCCCGAGGTAGTTTTCCGCGAGGCGATCGACAACTTCACGGACCTGCGCGGGCAATTCAGTTCAAGTCCCCTGGAAAGCAATCAGCTTGAACAACTCGACCGGCTTGAGTTGTGGACCAGGCAGGCTTACCAGCGTCTCGAAGAGCTGCTCAAGCAACGACACGATCAGGGCTTCATTCGCGAATGCCACGGCGACCTTCACCTGAACAATGTCGTCCGCCTGGACGGAAAATGGACGCCCTTCGACGGAATCGAGTTCAATGAAGAGTTTCGCTGGATCGACATTCTCAGCGATGCGGCTTTCCTGGCCATGGATTTTGCGGCACAGGGCCATCTCGATCTGGAGCGAAGCTTCGTCAGTGCCTACTTGGAACAGACGGGAGACTACCAGGCGGTGCCACTGATGCGATGGTACCTGGTGTATCGCGCGATGGTGCGAGGGAAGGTAGCGGCCATTCGCTCGAGTCAACCCAATCAAACGGCGCAGGCTCTGCAAACCGAGCGGCGCGATTGCCTTGAACACGTCGGTCTCGCGGAACAGTTGACAAAGAGCGAGGCACCTCGGCTGTGGATCACGCATGGTGTCAGCGGCAGCGGCAAGTCAACCGGCACGGAAGGACTGATTCAGCAGCACGGTGCCCTGCGTCTTCGAAGCGATGTGGAACGTAAACGACTATTCGGTTTCCGTCCGTCGCAGCGCCCCAGAGACGAAGCCCAACAACGGCAGCTGTACAGCCATTCGGCAACGCAACAGACATACGAGCGACTGGCCGAACTTGCCTCCATGCTGCTGCGAAGCGGTGCGCCGGTCGTCGTCGATGCCACGTTTCTTCAACGTCGCTTTCGTGACATGTTTCAAGCTATCGCTGCGCAGGAGAACGTTCCATTCCGGATCGTTCCTTTCAGCGCCGACGTCTCAGAACTGGAGCGGCGTATCGTCGAACGGAGGCGGCAACACAGCGACGCTTCCGATGCCACGCTGGAAGTTCTTCGCCAACAACTCGACAGCCTCGAACCGCTGACGCCTGACGAACGGCAACTCGCGGAGATCCCTTCCGGCCAGATCGGTGGCTCTTGATCCGCGATCCCCGGAGCCGATTCGTTGATCGGAGCCGATTCGTTGATCGGCACTTGCATCTCAATCAGAACCGAACATTGGGCCAATTAGCCGTGGCAAACGAATCTTCCGGAACCTCGCAATCGAACTGGGCGTTCCCCCGAGTCTGGGCGTTCCCCCGAGTCTGGGCACTCGGCTTGATGCTGCTCGTTCTGGCAACGTGGCCACTTTGGTTTGCTGGATCGTCCTCGGACTTCCCAATGATCCCCCTGCTTCCGCTGATTCCTTCTGGCTCGTCGTTCGGGGCGTGGGTTGGCCAGCTCCTGTCCGGGGCGATGGTGATTGGCTTGGCTGCGGTGCTTCTGTTACCCGAACGTTGCCGATGGGTGTGGTGGCTGATCGCGGGCAGCCTCGTCGGTTCGTTCCTACTGGATCAACATCGGCTGCAGCCGTGGGCCTATCAGTCGTCAATCTACGCGATGGTCTTTGCCACGATGGACCGAGCGACCGCCCGGCGCTGGTTGATCCCGCTAGCGGCCAGCGTTTACATCTACAGCGCCGCGGGAAAGTTTGACTACCAGTTCGCCCACACCGTCGGCCAGGAGTTTCTCGCGGCCGTCACGGACCGCTTGGGTGGCCTGTTTGCCGATGCGCCCGAGTCGCGCCGAATGCGATTGGCGTTGCTGTTTCCGACGGTCGAGCTGATTGCGGGGATCGGCGTCCTGTTTCGCCAGACCCGCCGAGCCGCTGCGGTCGTGCTGATGCTGATGCATGTTGGGTTGCTGGCCATCCTGGGACCGTGGAACCGCGACCATAGTCATGGTGTGCTGCTATGGAACGGGTTGCTGATCGCCCAGGCTTTCCTGCTGCTGTTTCAAGAGCCGCCGGTCGGTGCCGACGAACCCGAATCCGATCGCCCACGACCGAGCCTGGGTCCGGGCGTTGGGGCGAGCGTCGTGCGCGTGGTCCTGCTGCTGGCGATCGCAGCGCCCTTGCTTGAACGGCGGGGTTATTGGGATCACTGGACATCGTGGTCGCTCTATTCGCCGCACACGAGTCACGTCGACATTGAGATCCATCGCAGCGCCTTCGATCGGCTGCCCGCTTCGGCGCGAGCTCATCTTGGCGAGGATACCAACGGGGACGGATGGTCGCTGCTCGATCTCGGGCGCTGGTCGCTTGCCAGCCGACGCGTCCCGGTCTATCCCCAAGCCCGATACCGGCTGGCCGTGGCCGACGATCTGGCCCGTCGACTCGAGTTGACCGACGAGATCCGAGCCCGTCTAGCCGGCGTGTCAAATCGATGGACCGGAGAGCGAGCTCAACGACTGATGAGAAACCGAGCGGAGATTGACAAGGTGCTGCGCGAGTTCTGGTTGCGACCCCGTCTGATCGCAAGAGTTCGTCCCCGTCCTCAGAATCCCATCTGTTGAAGGATATCAGCGACTCGGCCCAGATTTTCGGTTAGACCCGGATGGGACTCCTCGAATCTTCGTGCCGACGTTGTGATCCGCTCGCTGAGACTTTCTTCGGCTTCCTCACCAAGCTTCGTCTTGATCTCGCTGATGGTCGCCTTGAGCTTTTCAACCTCCTCGGCATCAAGATGCTCCGACTTGGCGAGTTCACGGTGCACCACATCGAGTGCTTCGTCGAGATCTTTTTGACTCATGGGAAACCCTTCAACGTCAAACGTTTTTCCAGCTATGTTCGGCGGCGCTGGCGAGAACCGCATCGCAGACGCGCTGCGTTTCTTGGGCGTCACGAAACGTCGGATGAACAGGCTCTCCCGCCTCGACTCCCTTGATGAAATCGGCAACTTGGTGGACGAAGGTGTGTTCGTAACCGATCTGCAAACCGGGGACCCACCAATTATCCATGTAAGGGTGTTCGCCGCCGTGATCGGTGACGTGAATCGATCGCCAACCTCGAAGCTTGCCTTCGTCGCCATGATCGAACCATTCGAGTCGATGCAAGTCGTGCAGGTCCCATCGGATCGAGGCCTTTTCGCCGTTAACTTCAAAGGTGTAGAGCGCTTTGTGCCCGCGCGCGTAGCGGGTCGATTCGAACAAACCGAGTGAACCATTTTCGAAATGGCAAAGAAACGCGCAAGCGTCGTCAATCCCCACCGGTTCGACCTTGCCGGTTTCGGTGTGCATCCGTTCCTTCACGAAAGTCTCGGTCATCGCTGAGACATCGCGGATCGAACCGTTGAGCCAGATGGCCGTGTCGATGCAGTGGGCCAGCAGGTCGCCGGTCACGCCCGAACCGGCCGCTGCCGCGTCCAACCGCCAAAGCGCCGCGCCGCCCTGGGGCACATCCTCGGAAATCGTCCAGTCCTGAAGGAAGTTGGCGCGGTAATGGAAAATCCGACCGAGCCGTCCCTCGTCAATCAGATGTTTGGCAAGGGTTACGGCCGGAACGCGGCGATAGTTGTACCAGACCGTGTTCATCACACCGGCCTTCTCGACCGCCGCGCACATCTTTTCGCCTTCGGCGGCATTTAGAGCGAGCGGCTTCTCACAGAGGATCATCTTGCCCGCTTCAGCAGCCGCAATGGCGATCTCCGCGTGCGAGTTGTTGGGCGTGCAGATGTCAATCGCATCGATGTCATCGCGTTTGAGCAAGTCGCGCCAGTCGGTCTCGATCGATTCATATTGCCACTGATCGGCGAACGCCTGGACCTTCTCCTTGTGACGGCCGCAGACGGCCTTCAGCACCGGCCGGTGCTGAAGCTCAGGAAAGAAGTCGTTAACACGCTTGTAGCCATTGCTGTGGGTTCGGCCCATGAACCCGTATCCGACCAGTCCGATGTTGATTGTTTTCATGATGGGTTGTTTGAAGGAGAGAGATTGCCGTGGCTTCGCCCGAAGGGTCCATGGTCCGGCGGTTACTTTTTCCAGCCGTGGGCGTCCTGGACCGCGAGCATCGCGGCGAGGATATCGTTCCAGGTCTGCGACTGGTGCATGATTTCGTTGGGGAACATGCAACCATCCCAGCAGATATGCTCGATCGTCTGCAACACGTCCCCGTGCTCATCTCTCAGCCAGTAACCCGCGTCCTGGGCGATCTCGAGCTTTCCGTTGGGATCATTCGGAAGGCAGTGACGACCCGTTTTGTCGTGGGTACCGGTGCCATGGACGGTCGCATCGTTCTGGGCCACGTGGAAATCGATGGTCCAGGGCCTCAAGACGTGTGTCAGTTCCTTGAGCGCCTCTTTCTTCTTTTCACCGTCGGACCAGTCGAAATCGGGCGGCAGGATGGCGTCCTCGGGGGCATTGTACCCGAGCAAGTAAAGAAGCGTGTGAGCCATGTCGGCTTGGAAACCGAGACGCTCGGGATGTCCGACGCGTTCGAGCAAGTCAGCCATCTTCCGCCAACTGTGCATGCCGCCCCAGCAGATCTCGCCCTCGGCTGCGAGTCGCTCGTCGAACTCCTCGGCGATGTCGCAGGCCGCCTTGAACGTGTCAGCGATCCGGCTCTGGTTGCCATCGGGGTCCTTGATCCAATCCTCGACCGAACAGGCGCTATCGATGCGAACGACACCGTAGGGCCGGATCCCAAGTTCGCGCAACTTTTTGGCGATCGTACAACCTTTGCGCACCTGAGTGAGAAAGGCCTCGATCTGGTCCGATTCACCGGCGGCCGATCCACCGCCCGTCGGTTCCCAAACCGGCGCGACCACGCTACCGATCACCAACCCGCGACTGCGGACGAGTTCGGCCAGATCCTCCAATTCCTGGTCACTCGCATCAATCGAAACATGCGGGTCGAACAGGAACAGATCCACACCGTCGAACTTGCGACCGTCCACTTCGGCCGCTGCCGTCAGGTCCAACATGGTATCGAGCGGGATGACGGGATCGTTCCCCTCGCCCCCCTTCCCGACGACTCCGGGCCACGCTGCGTTGTGAAGCTTTGGATAGTTATTGGGATGATTCGACATGGCTTTGATGGGGCGAGTGTTGGATGGAGATTGGTCGGGGACGGGTCAAACAACTTCAGGGACGTTTGACAGCGTTCTAGCTGCCTGCCTTCGGAAGGTTTTCGTGAGTATCGGGGCCGAAGTATCGCAGACCCACCAGCGGTTCGCTGCCCGTGTTTTCGACCACGACACCCTGGGTGGCCGCAACATGTGAGATGAACACCTCGTCGGTCGTGTTTTCGCCGAAACGAATCATCGCAGGTGTCTGCAGATCGAGCGAGCCGATTATTCCCCGCCCCTGGACCGTGATCCAACTGCTGGCGCCGGGATCCTGCAGCGTGCACTTGGCGCCCGGCTGAATCGTCAACTCTTTGGCGCTAAACAACTGCTGACCGTCCACGGTCCCATAGACAATCCACTTGTCTTCGTAACCATCGCCGCTGCGATTCTCGTCTCGAATCGGTTCCAGGTAGTTGCTTTGCTTGAAGTGGGTATCGACGTTCTTATCCCAGTCGAGTTGACCCACGATGAAATCAAGATCTTGATGCTTGTCCTCGGGCATATCCTTGACCAGCAGCGACCAGGGAACGTAGCGGCCTTCGACAATGGACTGGAACATGCCGAACACGTCGCTTCCCCACTGCGGCTCGTAGGTGCACAGCGAGCCGGGAGCGTGCAGCACGCCGGGCGGGATCAACCAACCGGTTCCCCGCTTCAAACGATAAGCTCGACTCAAATCGAGGATCCCATTGTCACCTTCATTCCAATTCTCGAGACAACGCCGCACGTCACCCGGCTCGGTTCCCGGCTCGAGTCCCATGAAAGTGTAGGCAAAGTTATTGTCGACGTTGTTCAGCTGAGGCGGGAAATAGTAACTTTCCGGTTTTCCCTCCTGACCGACCAAGGCCGCGTCGTCGAAGCTTTGGTGCATGTGATGGGGGATCGGTCCCATGTTGTCGAAGAACTTGGAATAGACCGGCCATCGTTGGTACTGGTCATAAATCTTGGCTCCAACCAAGTCCTTCCCGCGCTCGGCAACCGCGTCACGCAACAGGAACTTCTTTCCTTCAAAGAGACAGAAGCTGAGTCCTTCGTGCCAGACTCGTCCTTCATTGGCGGCCTCGGTGGTGCTGCCGAACCAACGCTCGTCGATGCCGCCGCGATCGGCGCCGAATCGATAGTAGTCGTTGGGGTGCAGCTTGATCCGCCGACCGGGGTGCAGAAACGACCTGGGAACCCACGTGGGAGTTAATCGAAGCAATCCGCCGCCGGCATCCATCGCCGAATCCAGAAGGCTCGAGACGCTATCGCTTTGGACCAGCCCCTCATCAAGTTGGACGGTGCTCATGGTAGGGTCGACTCTCTCTCGAACGAGGAAAACAGGAGTTGAAAAATGGAGCAATCGATTCCGTTCGCTAGCCATCACCGGGGGTAAATGTTTTATTAGCTGGGCGCAAGCCGTACAAGAACGCCAACCCGCCCTGGTGAAGCTGCGAGAAGCGAAGCGACACCAAGCCGCATCTCCCGGGCGAGTCACCCTAGACATCGAGAAACATTCAAGATGACAACGAAAACGGTCAACCATCGACTCTTAGGACCCACAGGCGACCGCATTCACTGGGACGAGTCCTCTCCGTTGACCATGGAGGTGGAGACCCGCTCGGGCAATCTGCGAACCCGGCACGGCCGATTTATGGGTGGCACTTCCGACCAAGTGGAAGTGATCGAGGTCGAAAACGGCAGCCTTCGGGTGATGATTCTCCCTTCGCGGGGCATGTCCATCTGGAAAATGGAAAAAGATGGCATTTCCTTCGGCTGGGATTCCCCCGTTTCCGGCCCCGTCCACCCCTCAATGGTCCCGATCTTTGACCCCGGTGGCATCGGTTGGCTCGAAGGATTTGACGAATTGGTCGTTCGCTGCGGTCTGGAAAGCAATGGTGCTCCGGAGCACGATCAGATGGGTCGGCTGGTCTATCCGCTTCACGGCAGGATCGGCAACCTGCCGGCCCAATCGTTGTCCATCGAATTCGACGAAGCATCGGGACGCCTGGAGGTGATCGGCGAAGTCGTCGAATCTCGCCTTTTTTTCAAGCGCCTCCGGCTCAAGAGCCGGATACGTTTCCAGGCGGGCAGCAGTGACGTCGCCCTGCTGGACGATGTCACCAATGACCTGGCCCAGCCCGCCACGATCCAATTGCTCTATCACATCAACATTGGTGCTCCGATCCTTCAGCAGGGCGCGGTACTGGAGGCCCCGATCGACGTGCTCGCCCCGAAAGATGAGTTGTCGGCGGGTGAGATCGATCAATGGAACCAATACGGCGGGCCCGAAGCGGGTTACGCCGAACGAGTCTACTTCGCCGAGCTGCGGAGCGACGAATCGAGTCTGACCACGGCGTTGCTCCGCTCGGGCCAAGGCGATCGCGGACTCGGCGTCACGTTCAACACCAATGGTCTGCCCCGTTTCGTCGTCTGGAAGAACACGGCGGCCGAGGGTGACGGCTACGTGACGGGACTCGAACCAACGACCAACTTTCCCAATCAGCGATCGTACGAGGAGAGCCAGGGTCGCGTGGTCGAGCTAGAACCCGCTCAAACAGCCGCCTTTCGCGTGAACCTTCAACCGTTAACGAGTGAGGAAGAAGTGCAAAAGGTCGCCAAGCGGATCAAGGATCTGCAGGGGGATCAGCCGGCGGAGATCCTCGCATCACCACGGGCCGGATGGTCGCCCGGGTCGTAGATCAAAGAAGCCCCCGATCAAAGAAGCCCGCGCCGACTCACTGCACCGCCTCGCCCTCGATTCGAAAGACCGCCAGATGCGTGGCTTTGGTCGGGGAATATCCCGGTGGATAGCGATACGACTCGGTATCGATCAC
>JARFQX010000255.1 GCA_029287555.1 Rubripirellula sp.
GAGCATCATCATGGTCTACCTTCAGGGAGGTCCGAGTCATCTGGATCTCTGGGACCCCAAGGAGAACGTCCCCGATAACGTGAAGAGCGTCTTCGGCAACATCAGCACCAAGTTGCCAGGGATCCAGTTCACCGAGAACCTTCCCAGGCTCAGCCAGATCAACGATCGATTCACCATGATTCGGTCGATGTCCTACACGCCCAACGGATTGTTCAACCATACCGCGGCGATCTACCAAATGATGACGGGCTACACGACGGACAAAGTCAGCCCGTCGGGCCAGCTCGAACCCCCGTCGCCCAAGGACTTTCCCAACTTCGGCAGCAACCTGATCAAGATGCGGCCCGTTGACGAGCCGATGCTGCCCTTCGTCATGTTGCCGCGTCCGCTTCAAGAGTCGAACGTGGTGGGCAAAGGAGGTACCGCCGGGTTCCTCGGTAAGTCCTTCGATCCCTACACGCTCTATCCAGCCGGCGACGACATGGACATGGGCAAGATGGATCGAATCAAGATTGACGACCTCAAGCTCCGTCCGGAGGTGTTCAGCGTGCGTTTGCAGCGTCGAGCCAAACTGCGCGACCTGCTCAATGCTCAGATGCCCGAAATCAACAAGGCGGTCGAATCGTATGAACTCGATGAGTACTACGACCGAGCACTCTCCTTGATCGTTTCCGGCCGCGCTCGCGAAGCCTTCGACTTGTCGAGCGAATCGGCCGAAACTCGCGATATGTACGGCCGCAACACATTCGGCCAAAGCTGTCTCCTTGCGCGACGTCTGGTCGACGCGGGAACCCGCGTCGTCGAGGTGATCTGGCCCAAGGTTGCCAACAGCGACAACCACTCGTGGGATCATCACAGCGGACTCAGCAAGCGGATGAAGGAACAGTCCGCCCCCATGCTTGATGCTGGACTTTCGGCGTTGATCACCGATTTGGACGATCGGGGAATGCTCGACGAGACGTTGGTCGTCGCGGTTGGCGAGTTCGGCCGAAGCCCGCAACGTGGAGTCAGCACCAGCGGCAACAACAATTCCGATGATGGTCGCGACCATTGGCCCTACTGCTACACCGCCGTGATGGCGGGAGCGGGAGTTCGCCGCGGATACGTCCACGGCAAGAGCGACAAGACCGCTTCGGCACCGTTGGAAGATCCGGTCCATCCGTCGGAGTTGCTTGCGACGATCTATCACAGCTTCGGCATCCATCCCGAGACGATCGTCTACAACCACCTCAACCAGCCCCGCGAACTGGTCAAAGCGTCGGCCATCACGAGACTGTTAGCCTGACCTCAAGCGCGAGGTGGGTTTGCCACGAATGACGCGAATCCACACGAATCCACATGAGGCGCCGGTTTTTTCCTCGGAAGCCCGCTGCTTGTCCATTGGTGCAGATCCGTGGCTGGCCCGCTCCTAAGGCGAAATCGCTGATGCGTCAGGGCAGTTGCAACAGGCGGCGTGCGTTCTCGGTGGTCACGCCCGCGAGGTACTCGGGTGAGACGCCGCGCACGTCGGCCAAGCAGCGGAGCGTGTGTTCGACGCGGGCTGGCTCATTGGGCCGGCGTCCACGAAGCGGTTCGGGGCTGAGGTAGGGAGAATCGGTCTCCACGAGCAGGCGATGCTCCGGAACGATGCTGGCAACTTCCCTCAGCTCGTCGCTCTTCTTGAAGGTCAGCATCCCAGCAAAACTGATGTAAAGACCAAGATCGAGGCACTGCAGAGCCAATGGACGATCACCCGTGAAGGAGTGCATCACGCCCGGGGGAATCGATGATTGGCGGCGAAGCTGCTCGACGATCAGGTCGCCGCTCTCGCGCATGTGAATCACCATCGGCAAACCGGTCTCTCGGCAAAGCTGAAGGTGATCATCAAAGAAACGCTGCTGCAACTCCATCGGAGTATCGTCCCAATAGCAGTCGAGCCCGGTCTCACCGATCGCCCGCACGCCGGGATATCCGGCCAGTTCCCGAACCAATCCGAGATCAGCCTCGCTGGCTTCGGCCGCCGAGTTTGGTTGGATCCCAACGGCCGCGTAGAGAAAGCCCGGATAGGCGGCGGCAATGTCGCACGCGCGGCGGCTCGTCGCCGCATCGATGCCAATCACCAGGATGCCAACCAAACCGGCTTCCCGTCCGCGACTGACAACCTCATCGAGACTGTCTTCGAACGCATCAAGATTGAGGTGCGCGTGCGTGTCGAACAGTTCCAGCGTCATACCCAAAAGAACCGCGTGAAGTGGTAGAAGACTGGTGCGGCGAAGCAGATGTTATCGATCTGGTCCAAAACCCCAGCATGGCCCTGGACCAAGGTCCCCGTGTCGGTGACGCCGCGGTCTCGTTTGATGGCACTCATCGTCATCGTTCCGGCGCAAGCCATCACGGTCACGACCGCTCCCAATATGCCGGCTTCCCACCAATGAAAGGGCGTCGCCCACGACAACGCCGCGGCGACAATGCCGGTGGTTACCATCGATCCCAGGAATCCTTCCCATGTTCGCGAGGCATTGATTCGCTCCGCGATCACGTGCCGACCGGCCAGTTTTCCCCAGGCTCGTTCAAACACCGAGGCCAATTGGGCGATCAGAACCAGGAAGATCAGAACGCTGACGGTGCTGCCGTCCCAAGGCGTGCCATCGGTCTGCACCAGTTTCAAGTCCAGGATCGCCGGCGCGTAGCTGAGTGAATAAACACAAATCAGCAGCCCCGATTGAATCGTCGCACTTCGTTCCAAGAACCGCTTGTAGTCGCCCGCAATCGCCGCCCGAGCTGGGATGAACAAACTCGCGTAAACCGGAATGAAGATGCTGTAGTAATCGTAATAGTCAATCCCTCGATCCCCTCCCAAGTGACTCGGCGGATCACTCCCCAGCCAAATCATGACGTACTGCAGCGGCGTGAAGATGAAGAACACCCAGAACAACGTTCGATGGTCGCCCCGACGAGTCGGCGTCATCGTGATGAATTCACGCAGTGCCCAGAAGGAAATCAAACCGAACAGAACCACCACGCCGAGCCGATTGAGCACGAAACCAAACACAAAGATCGCCGCCATCATCCACCAGACAATGATCTTATGGTTGAACCTCCGGATCAGCGCCGACTCAATCCCGACCTTTTCGCGACTGGAGAGAATCCAGCCGACGATTGTCGCAATGCCGAGCGCA
>JARFQX010000281.1 GCA_029287555.1 Rubripirellula sp.
CGGATGCTCGCTGCCGGAGCACCGTCGATCTACAGTCTCGGGCCCGTCTTCCGATCCGGGGAGCGAGGCGATCATCACAACCCCGAGTTTACGATGTTGGAATGGTATCAGGTCGATGCGAATCTCGATGCGGGAATCGAATTATTAGGTCGGCTCGCCGCGGAGACTTTGCGTCAGGACTCATTCGATGTGATTGGCTACCGCCAATTGTTCTCCGATACGCTTGGTTTCGATCCGATTGATGTTGCGATCGATTCGTTACAGGTCCACGTCGGTGACGTTGATCTAACGTTAGTCGATGCAATCGGCGAGGATCGTGACGCGTTGCTAGACGTGTTGTTGACCGAACGGATCCAGCCAACGCTCGGTCTCGATCGACCGATCATCGTCAAGCATTATCCGCTCTCGCAGGCTGCACTGGCGAAGCCAGCGGAGGAAGATCCCCAGTGTGCCGCTCGGTTTGAGTTGTTTGCATCTGGCATGGAGTTGGCAAACGGATACGACGAATTGCGGGACGCGGATGTCCTGTCGGCTCGCCTGCAGCAAACCGAGCAGCGCCGCGTCGCCCTGGGACGGCGTCGGATCGAACGATCCACTCGCGCACTTGAACAGGCGATCAGCAGCGGGCTTCCGCCCTGCACGGGTGTCGCACTTGGAGTCGATCGGTTGTTGATGGTTCGATGTGGCGCGGAACAAATTGGCCAAGTGATGCCGTTTCCGATCGAATTGGCATAAGACTTCTTTTTTCGCCTTGGGAAGCAGAAGCGGGTACAATACTGTCAGTCAAACCGAGGGAGACGCCATGTCCAACGATCCGATTCGCACGCGACGATTGACGATCAATGCCGCTTTCTTGAAGGACATCAAGGACGATAATCGCGATTTGAAGAAGCTGCTCGACAAGATCTTTCCGCTCGCCGCACACCCGCAAACGGCGACCAATCATTGGAGTGAGTTGGTTGAACTCTTTGGTTGTCTCCGCGATCAGTTGGCCCTTCACTTCGCCTTGGAAGAAGCCTACGGCTATTTCGACGAAGCGGTGGATTCCGCGCCGGAACTGAGCGCGGTGGCGGAGTGTCTGCGCGGGCAGCACCCCGATTTGTTCGAGAAGATCCGGCACCTTGCCGACAAATCCTCTGAGATTCGAATCGACAGTGGCGAACAAGTCGCCCGCTTCTTGGCCGAGTTCAACGCCTTTCGAACGGAGTTCGAGAAGCACGAGGAGGCGGAATTGAAGCTCATCCTCGACGCCCTCGACGATGATCTCGGCGTTGGCGATTGATGGATCCACCGAGAGGCGATGGTCCGATGACGATGCTTGCGGCGGTGGCGACCTGGATAGCGATCGCCAGCGCGATCACGTTCGTGCTCTACGGATGGGACAAGCACGCCGCAACGAATTCGAGGCGACGGGTCTCGGAGCAAACGCTCTTGGGGTGGGCATTGCTGGGCGGTTGGCCCGGGGGGATGCTCGCGGCCGGCTTGTTCCGGCACAAGACCGTCAAATCCAGTTACCGAATCCGGTTCGCCGTCATCACGGCGGCCAATCTACTCTTACTGGCGGGGATGGCTTACCTGTTCCTCCGCTAACCGTCCCTCGTTTTCTCGGAATTGCGGTAAGTCGAACTCGACGGCGTCTTGCACGGGCGGGATCAGGCCGGGGGCGAGGCGAGTCTCTCGACGCTGACATCCATCCGCACTAAATCGACGGGGTCACCAAATTGCGTATAGACTGCAACATCGGCGGCATCACGACCGTAGGCGATTGCAACGCGTGCGCCCTGCAGGTTGTCCTGAGTCGGATCGAAAGTGTACCACCGCCCGCCGACGTACGCCTCGAACCAGGCGTGCATGTCCATCGGTTGCAGTGTGTGCAGGTATCCCACCACCATGCGGGCCGGAATTGAAATCGCGCGACACAGTGCAATGCCAAGATGGGCCATGTCACGACAAACGGCGTGCGAGTTTTGGTTGACTTCCGTGGCACTGATGATCTGTCCGGTACCGGGGGAGTACTGCAGCGTATCACGGATGTAGTTCACGATCGCCGTGCATTGGTCATACCCCGGCGCGTAGCCGCACGTTAGCGATGCGGCCATTTCCGTAAAACGATCTGACTCGCAATACCGACTCGGCAGTAAGAAAGGCAACGTGTCGCAGGGAAGCTGCTGCACTTCAATGAAGGGAGCACCCGGTGCGGAGTCGGCGGCATCGGCCGCCTCGATATCTGCCGATGTACGGATCGCAAACGGTCCCGCTGGCGACACCAATCGCTGACAGAGATTGCCGAATGGATCGGTGAATTCCACCGCGGGAACACTGGGTGACAAAGTGTATTGTTCGCGCGCAACCCATTGCTGCATCCCGCTGCGGGGCCGCAACATGAGCAAGAAAGGAGTGGCGACCGGAGGATTGAATTCGAGTGAGCAAGAAGCGCGTACCCACATCATGAAATCTCGTCAGAGGTGTGTGGTCATTGCTTAGCGATGGAAGAGCGACCGTTTCAGCGAAGGATCGCAGGATGCTCTGGGCTGCTGGTGACCGTCTGAACCCTCTTCCGGATACGTTTCCGCACGCGACCATCATAATCAAGTGTGTCCGTCGGCACGCCACTTTCGGACGATTTATTTTTTGTAACCTACTTATCTGACTGTACTTTAGGGGAAAAGTGATCGCGTACGAATTGATGTTGCCACGAAAAAAGCCCTCCGAGAGGATGGAGGTTCTCACCTAACTGCCACACGAAGAATTCTCGGTGACCTCCACTGCTGGCAAGCCGTTTCCCGTCGGGATGCCAATCGACGCTATGCACCGAGTCGGCGTGACCATGGAACGCTTCAGACAATTCGCCGGAACCAATACTCCAGACTCGCACGATCGGGTCCAATTCAGCGATCGCAATTCGGTCGCCGTCTTGATGCCAATCGCGATCCCGAGGGTTGTCGCTCGTCAAGGCCGAAGGCCCGAAAAATGCCCTGCCCCGGCCGTCAGACCTCCGGTTCGCATGCACCCAACCAGCCGCAAGCCAAGAACGGGCGGTCCACCCAACCACTCAGCTCGCGGCGCGATGACCCAGGAGTGCCACGAAACTGGGGACCAGGATGGTTCGCACGTAGAAGGTGTCAATCAGGACGCCAAGTCCTAAGGCAAATCCGAGTTCCGTGATCCCCTTGAGTGATCGGCCGCTGCCCGCGCTCTGCCATCCGAAGAACTCGGCGAGCGGCGGGATCCAAGCCGATGCGGTCATGCTGAGGAACGTTGCAGCCATCACCAGTCCGCAGGCGGTGATGATTCCTCCCGTTCGCGACACCGCGCGGCGAAGCGCCGAGATCCAACCGAACTTTCTCTGCTCTTCCACGATCCGCGTGACGAGGTAGACATTGTAGTCCTGACCAATTGCCACCAAGATCACGAACAGAAACAACGGAAGCTTCCAATCCAGGCCGACAAAGTCGCTGCCGTATGCGTTCTGGAAGAATAACAAGGTCAAGCCGAGCGTTGCGTAGTAGCTGATCAGTACCGTCAAGATCAGGTACACGCACAGACCCAACCGTCGAATCACCAGAACGAGTACCAGAAAGACGGCGACCACCACGGCGATCTTGATCCGTTGATTGTCGCGGAGCGTGACGGTTCGCAAGTCGATAATCGACGGCGTCGTGCCGGTCAGCAGAATGGTCGATCCCTGCCATGGTGAAGAATCGAGCTTCGCTTGATCATGCAGAAAACGGCTCAGTTGGCTCACCTTGGCAGCGGTGTCGATGGAAAAGGGATCGCCGTCCATGGTCACGTCGAGCCGGGCCAGGCGATGGGTCAATTCCGGATTCGAGGAATAGAAGTAATTCTGGGCCAGTCGGTGATTGCGAAGCGTGCGCCGTCGCCAAGCATCGCCACTCAACAAACTCATGTCACGGTCGGGGGGAAAGTCGCCCAGCGGGTCATCCGCCGTGCGGACCGTCGCCACGCCCTCGACCTCGTAGAGCTCGGTGGCCAGCTCCTTGATCTCTTGCTCGAAAGCCTCGGGTGGTGTGTCAGTTGGCCGAAGCATCAAAATCGTGACCGGATTGATGTCACCGATCTTGAAGTGTTCGGCGAGTAAACGGAGTCCCCGGCGACTCATGGCCGAATGGTTCAGTTGGCTGCTGAGGTCGTAAGTCACCGCGTCCTCGTGACGCAGTCCGTAGAGTGCGGGGATCGACAAGACGGTGATGCCGAGCGTTAGAGTGATCAGTGGATGGCGCGTCAAGATCAACGCAATCCTGCTCCAAACACCGCTCGAATAGGAACGCCGCGAGGTTGGCGAGTGAAACAGCGTCAGACGCGGGGAGTTTTCCACGGACACCCGCGCTGGCCAGAACACCTTGGGGCCGATCGTGTAGAGCAACGCCGGTGTCAGCGTTGTGCAAACCAAAAAGCCCACCAGCAGGCAAATTGCGATCACGGGGCCCGTGTAGTGGAACTTGCCAAAGCTGGCGATCCACAGCATGCCGAGCCCCACCACCGTGGTCATCGCGCTGCCCATCAACGCGCCCATGACACCGTGCAACGATCGACGACAGGCCTCCTCCCAAGGATGGCTCATCGTCTCTTCCCGAAGCCGCGCGATTAAGAACAGGCAGTAATCGGTCCCCGCACCAAACAGAATCACGACCACGAAGATCCGACTCGTCGTAAAGATCCGCAGGTCCAGTCCCGGCATCACTCCGGCAATCGACCAACTCGTCAGCAGGGCCACAAGCGAGGTGGAAACGAAGACCGCGAACCCAATGGAGATCATGGGGACGGCAACCAGCAGCGGAGCGCGATAGACGGCCGCCAGGATCAACAGAATCATCGCGACGGTAATCCACTCGGTGTAGCGGATCGCGTCACGCGATGCCAGTAACGTTTCACCCCCGATGGCTGCCGAGCCGGTCATCTGCAATTGCAGGCCTGGATCGGTGTAACGGCCGCTATATCGCCGAATCTCTCCGAGCAACCCTTCGACCGCCTCCACCGTCGCAATGTTTCCCGTCGCTGCGAGTTCGCTCGAGAGTTGCATCACGACCAACAGTGCGCTGGGATGCCTCAGACTGGCGCCGATCAATTGATCATCGTACGAAATCAGATCGAGCAGTGAGTCCCATGATTGCAAGTCGCGGTCTTCGATCGGCGAGACAACCGTCGGCAGTTCGGGCATCAACACCAGTGCCGCTTCGAAATCACGTCCGACCTCCTCTTCCGGCGCCCTAATCGCTTCGAGCAGTTTGCCGCGGTCGTAATAGGCGATGGCCATCCGAGGTTCACGCGGACTCGGTGGCACTTCGATGAGCTTCTCGGAAATCCGTTCGTAGAACTTATCGTCGGCGGCGATCGAGCGGTCGAAGGATTCGCGCGCCAGGGTGATCCAGCGTCCGGTTGTGCTCTGGTCGGGCGGCCCACCTTCGTAGCCGTAGCGAATCGCGCGCTGCCAGCAGACTTCGCCGAGCCGATGATAAAGGCGTCGCACGAGGTCAAGGGCGACGATCGAATCGCTCTTCTTTAGTTTCTCGTCGTGGCGACCGAGCACCAACACGATCTGGCTTCGGCTGCGTTCACCCGGGAAGGCCTGGTCCAGCAGACGGCCTCCCGCCACACTGCTCATGTTCGCCGGCAGGTATTCAAAATCGCCGTCGTAAGCGATGTCCTTCCAGGCCGGCGCCGCCAGTCGAACGATCACGGCAACCGCCAACCATGCGGCCAGCACCCACCATCGCCTCGCCAACACGGCGTTTGCCCAGCGATTGGAGAAGGAATCGTGCATCCGCGATTTGGCAGGCGAGATAGCAGGGGCGCGGGGGATCCGTCAAAGCTCCCAAGGGAACTCGCTAATGTACCAGCTGGATCGATTTGCAACAGCGATCCGGCCGCACGCCCCTATTCGCCCTCGGTTTTGGCGGCCGGCGGGGCTTCCGCCCCGTTCGGTTTGGCCGAGGCGACGCCAGCATCACCGGAGATCGGTCGCAGCGCGCTCTGCAGCGACTCGCCGCTGATGCCGCCGGAGAGTTTCAAGACTTCAATCACACCTTGCGGACGAGCGGCCTCGTCGAGTTGTTTGATCATGTCGGTGACCAGTTGCAACAGCGCGTCACCCTCGGCACTAACCAGCAAGGTATTGCCTACTTCGTCGATGCCTAGCGATAGCTTGCCTTTGAAAGAGAAGTCGGTACCGCCCCCGTCCTGACCTCGCTGGGTATTCTGCAAGGTGCTGCCGTTTCCATCGCGGCTCTTGTTGGGTTGGTTGCCACCACCGCCTGGCTGGTTGCCACCGCGTCCGCCACCACCACTGAATGCCTTGTCATTGCTGCTGAGTAGGTCGCGGTACGCTTCCTTGACTGTATCCGCGATCTTATCGGCCTTGCCGTACTGGATGCTGACCAATTGCGTGAATCGGGCCTTCCTTTTGTTGACCGGTTCGGGAATATCCCACAATTCAATCAACTCGCCGATGGTACGCAGTTGTTCGCTGGTCGCTCCGCTGACGACAAGCGTATTGGTGTCGGGGTCGTCAACAAAGCGAAGCATATTTCCCTTGCCGAGTCCACCGGGTCCCGATTCTTCCTTGCGATTGTCAAACCCGAAGTACCAGCGATAGAACTGGTCCCCCGACTCTTCTTCTTCCAGATCGGCGAAGTAGTCTTCCAAGTTCAAACGCATCCACGCGGCGCTGGCATGCTCGATGTGGAAAACGTGGTAGGGACGCTTGGGCGGCGCGACCTGCAGCATCAGATTCTCAAGCTGGTCCAGCGCGCTGGTATCGGGGCTGATCAGCACGAGATTTCCAGAACTGTCAATTTCGATGCGGACGGACTCGGGGATTTCCGCGGTCGGACGATTCGATGGCGATTCTGCCGGTGGCGGACGCTGGAAAGCTCGCTTGAAATCATCGGCCGAGCGGATCGTCGGCACGTCTTGCAATGCGGCCTCGTCCTGCGATCCCTTGGTGGCGCCGACGTCGTTGCCATCGCCGACTTGCGTGATTGCCAGTTGATACGGCGCTGCGGAATTGTCATCGGCGAGGCCATTGTCAAACGACTCGGGCTGATCGCCCGGTTGCGGATCGGATGCGTCTTGTTCGTCGTCTTCCGATTCAGCGTCGTCGCGCGGCGGCGCCTCGTTTGGTTCCTTGAATTGCTCGGCATTGGGCAATTCGAGCGGATTGGGCGAGATGCGATTCCATTGCTGACGCAGTCGCTGCAGATACTCGTACGTTTCAGGCGTTGCCGATGCATCGATGACTCGGACGGTGTTTCGACTTCCACCCGGCGGCGGCAGTTCCCCGAGCTTGATCAGCAATGAGCGGACCTCCTCCATTTCCTGTTCGTTGGCCCACAGCAGCACTTGGCGATAGCGAGTGTTGGCCGCGACACGGAACTCATCGGTCGACTTCTCTTCTTCCTGATCGCGGCCGTAGAAGCCGTAGTAGTAACGTCGGCTCGACGATTGGTCTTCTTCCTCGTCTTTCTGGCCCATCAGGAAAGCGATCGACTCAGCCACCTCCACGGGATCAAGCCGACGCAGGGGCAGGACTTCAAAACTGCGACCACTGCCGTCGAGTCGTTCGATCAACGAGTCGATGATGTAACGATCGGCCGCCGAACCAGAGACGATCAAGGCGTTGTTGTCTTTGTCGATCCGCACGCGCGTCGTCGGCTCCAAGACGTTCATCTCACTGACAATCTCGACAAGCTTTTCGGGGTCGAGCGAGGCGAGACGAAAGACCTGGACGCGAGTCTGGATGTCGGCAAGCGACGCCATCGATTCGCTCGGCACGTCGATTCGTTTGAGAAACTCCATCGCGATCGCGGTGCGATCAGCTGGCGCGCGAATGATCACTGAATTCTGACGGACATTCGCGACGATCGAGATTTCGGTCTTCGGTTTCTGCTGCGGCATTCCCTTCGGATTCTGATTTCGCATTTGCTGCATCATCTGAATCTGCTGCGGCGTCAGTGGCGCCTGCTCTTTCTTTTCCACACCGAGGAATTGCTCAAGCATCTGCTTGGCTTCTTCGGCGGGCAGGTGACGCAGCTTGAATTCCGGAGCGAGCGCCTCCAGGCTTGCACTGCTCCGCTCCTGTTCAAGCAACTGGGCGATCTGACGGAGGTTGATCGCTGCGTCCATCGCCTCGATCCGATTGGTGGTCGTCAGTGCCGTGAGTTTTCCGTTGGAGCTGATCATCGGCGCCAACTCTTCGGCCAATTTGTCCGCGGAAAGCCAGCCGACGTCGAGCGACGTGCGGGCAAAGGTGTGCGGTGGCAGCGAGACAAGATCAGCGGCCGCAACGCGTGGAACAATCGCCGGATTGATCGTCTCGGTCTTCGCCACCGTCAATCCGCCATCTATTTCCAATAGCGTGTAGCCGCGCGCCAGCAGGTAGCGGTTGAAGAGGTCGCGAGTTTCTTCGACCGTGTAGCGGCCGGGCGAGCGGAGGTTGACGCGGTCACCCGGTAATTCGAGCCAATCGAGTGGCAAATCGGAGATGTCGGCGAGCCACTGAACGAGATCGACCCAAGGCTGATTGCGGAACTCGAACGCGACACGACCGTCCTCGCCAACCATGGCGTTGAACTCGTCGGGGTCCGCCGTCTCGTTCTGACTCGTCCGTTCGTCGCGACGAATTACCTTCGGCGCCGGCGGATCCTTCTTTCCCTTGCCGTCCTGGTTCTCCGCTCCAGGTCCCCCCTTCTTCGCTTCATCGGGGCTCTTGCCATCGCCGGGCTTCTTATCCGGTTGAGAGGCCGCAACCGGTTTCCCCTCCTGGATCACAATCTGCTGGCCGTCCGGCCCCGTGACCACACGCCGCTGAGCCGCCAAGGGGCCCGTGCAAACGCCAACAAACATTAATCCGGCATGAAGGAGGCGGTTCCGCACAAGCACAGCGCACCGTTGGATAAGGAATTCGATGAGTGGAGGTGTGTTCGAACCCGTCAGTATGGATGGTTCGCTTGGTCAACACAAACCATTACGAAGGATGCGCACGGATCTGGCATTTGTTCAGAGAATCCCGCAAGATCCGACATTACCCATCATTCTGGGCCGGCCGATTGCCGGCAAGAAAGGGGGCCCAGAGCCCCGGGGGAGCCTTGGAGAGCCATGGGGAATAGCACTCAGGGCCTCCACGGAGGCTCCGAGACACAGAGTTCTTGAACTATCCCTGCTCGGATCGCCCCGTCTCGGATCTCGCTGACTTGGTGCCTCCGTGAGAGTCAACCGCGCCACGCGATTGCGGTCACCGGCGGTTGCCGAGCGCGAAGATCGCTCAGCGAAGAATTTGTTGCACTTCGGTCATCACTTCGGACACGTTGATGTTGTCCTCGTCGTACGTGTGCGTCTTGACGACTTGGCTGTCCTTTGCCACGACCACGGTGACGGCGGCATCGGCGGGAAGCTTGTAATTCGTTGGGCCCGTCTCGGTCTCCCGGGCCACCACGACCGGCACCTTTTTGACTGCTGCCTCTTCCGCGACGGTCGCAGCTCGTTGCTTCAACTCGGTGGCATCGCCTCCCACAAAAGTGACCATTCCCTTGAGGCTTGATCGTCGATTGCTCGCTACCGCGCGGTCCAATCTTCGGACCAATTCGGTTAAACGTCCGCCGGTTCGTCGCGCGAACACCATCACCATCGGTCGCGATCCGTAGCGGCACCGATAGCAGAGCTGTTCGCCGGGTACGACACCGTCATCGACGGCACCGGCGACTTTGGTGACGTAGAACACGCCCACTGCGTCACCTCGCTTCAAGCAATGGTCGGCGCCCGACGCGCTGCTGACAACGGCCGCGCTGCCGACGACGGCTGCGCTGGCAATCAACCAAGACGCTGAGATCAAACTACGGGCGATCGGTGACATGGAAGCATCCGTTGGGTCGTCGAGTGAAGCAGACAAGTCGAACAGACCCCGACCGAATGATGGAACGGTCTTGGTCACGGCATCACTCCCGTCCGGTCGATGCGAGAGCAGGATCTGGATGAGTGGACGGGGGTGATGCATCGTCGACGCGATCACCGAATGGGGGTCCCCGCGCCGCCGGCATTATCCATGTTTTGGTCGATTACGCAAACTACGCAAAGAATGCCGGTTTATTCGCCCTTAGCGATCCACTGTCGGTGCATTCGATGGTTCTAGTGCTTTGTCAGAACTGAAAAATGGGGTTTAACTGGGTCGGGAAAAGGGGTCAGGGGTCGGGAAAAGGGGTCAGACACCAAAAGTGCGAAGCACCCGAAGGGCCGTTCCGGCTTTTGGTGTCTGACCCCTTTTCCCGGCCACGAAGGGCCGTTCCGGCTTTTGGTGTCTGACCCCTTGTCCCGGCCACCCAAAATCCAAGGTTTGACAAAGCACTAGTCGCTGCGGATTTCGGCACCTTGGAGAAATCCGTCTCGATCGCGATCGAGGGCGTTGAACTGATCGAGGCTCCCCAAGAATTCGCTTTTCGCAATGTCGCCGTCCTGATTGACGTCCATCGATTGCGCCCACAAAGGCCAGCCCTCCAAGCGGGTTGGACTCGCTGGGGTTAGCGCAAAGAGCTGGCCATCCTGGCGGGGATCGCCGCGCACGAATTGCACGAGGAAGGTATCGGGAAAGTCCTTGGCAGCAATCGATCCCTCCGCGCCGGCGAGGTCACCGAGACGTTCGCTGCTGGCGACCAACTCCCTGGTGGAGAGTCCACCGTCTTGGTTCTGGTCCAGCCAGGACAGGATTGCATCGGGTACTTCGGCCCCACGCGATCGGACTTGCACGGTCCAGATCGGCTCTGGAGGAGCCATTCCTTCGGCCAACTCTCGGTAGCTTAACCGGCCGTTGTCATCCCGGTCCAAATCGTCGAACGAGTACTCGCGCAGTGCACCGTTGGGGATCTCGTTCTCATCGAGTTCGCCGTTGTCGTCGGCGTCAAGCCGTTCAAAGACTTCGGGCGGAATCGCATTGGGCGAACCAGATCGATCAACGGCCGTCACCATCAACCGAAGTTGGTCGCTGCGGATTCCAATGCGATCCTTGCCTTCACTGCTATGTATTTCCGTTGCAGGATCCGCTCGAAGCACTTCCGCAACGACCCGAGGCTTTGAGGAGGAAGGGGAGTCGAACCGAACACTCAGCAAGATATCGGCATCGACCTCAAGAAGACGTCGAGCTTCATTGGCGGTGACGACATGATCCTGGTTCTCGTCGATTCGGGAGATCACGTTGGGACCACGGCGAAAGATGCCCTGTTGCGAGGCGTCTTGCAAAGCATAAGCCACCATGGACCAGTCAACGAAACCTCCGAGGTCCATCGCGACGTCACCCCAGCGACTCACTCGCCGCTCGTTCCACGGCCGGTCCAACGATCGGGCGTCGGTTGATGGATCGATCTCCGCGAAGTCAAGCCTGCGATCACCGTTGCGGTCGAGTCGCCGAAGCGCTTCTCCCGACCTCACGATTTCTTCTTGGTTCAAGACTCCATCGGCATTGCCATCCATCGCTGCGAAGAGTGGTGATCGTGTGCGATTGGTCTGGCGGTAATGGCTGGTGCCTACCAAACGGAACGGGCCGGGGTAGCCACCATTGCGAAAGATCAACCTTGCCGCTTCCTCGGGATCGGGTTGACGATTTCTGTTCCGGTCGTAGACACGCTCCAGGTCATCAGCGGATTGGGATTCTAGTCCCACGCTGCCGAACAGTTGCGGGTTCGATTTGATGTGTTCCAGCAATCCGCGCCAAGTCAATGCGTCTCCCGATGCGGCGGCTTCCAGCACGCTCTCAATTCGACGGTCGAAGGCTTGCGAGAGCGCTTGACCGCCAATGGCGATTTCGAGATCGACCAGCAGCACTCCGGCCGTTGTCGGCAACAACAAGCGAAACGGAGACGGTGCCCGATGAGTCGAAGATGAACGACCTTTGTCCGATTGGTCGACGTCTTGCGACTTGTCCGTCTCGTCGACTATCACCTCCGGTTCGCCGTTCGGGCCGGTCTCCGGAGATTCTGGAACGTCGTTGCCTGGGACGTCGTTGGTGTCGTCCGATGAGTCGGGAGACTTGGCGAGTTTCTTCGAGTCGGGATCAGCCGATTGCGTGAACGCCGAACGACTTGGCTCGCGATCGTTCGCTGCCGACGGATCGCGTGTTGTCGCGGCGGTGGTTTCGGATTTCGCCTCCGACGGTGAAGAACGGGATCCGCGCTGGTCCGTTTCCCGCAAAGCGGATTGACTCCTACGCGATGAATCGGCGCCGCGGCTGCAGCCGTGGACAAGCAGGCACGCGCACGATAACGAAACCGAACCAAGAAAGAGAATCGCAAATCGCTCGCGTCGAACCACTAGCGGAGTACTCCCTGAACGACCTCGCCTTCGGCGATTGCGATGGGGCGACCACCTTCGGCAATGTTTTCGGTTGACGGCGGGACGCCGAGCGCGCTGCACAAGGTTGCCAACAGGTCTTGTTGATCGATCTTACCGTCGATCACTTCCATTCCATCGTTGCTCGTCTTTCCCTGGACGGTCCCGCCTGCGATGCCGCCGCCAGCAAGCACGCATGTGAAGGCCTGCGGAAAGTGATCGCGTCCGCCATTGGAATTGATCTGGGGAGTTCGTCCGAATTCTCCGCCCCAGAGGATCGTTGTACGATCGAGCAGGTCTCGATCTCGCAGCTCGCACACCAGGGCCGCCCCCCCCGCCTCACGCTGTCCGCGGAGCAGCCGCACCCGGGTGAAAGTGTCGGCGAGCGTGTCCCAGCCCAGACCGTCACCGAGAGTCACCTCGACAAGGGGGACGCCTCGTTCGATCAAACGCCGCGCCATCAAGCATCCCTGACCAAAGGTGCCTTTCCCGTAAGCCTTGCGAACCGAGTCGGATTCGTTGGACAGGTCGAAAGCATCCTTGGCGTCGCTCGCGAGCATCCGAATCGCCGACTGATAGACGGTGTCGTGCGCAACAACATTGTCTGTTTGGCGCCCAGCCAGAAACCGTGCTTGCATGCTGCGCCACAGATCAAGGCGGTCGTCGTGGCGGCGCTTGCTGATACCCCCGTCTCGCTGAAGGTAATCGACTCGCAATTGAGCGAACTCGTCATCGTTGGCTGGGGCAGCCGACGCGACCGAGGTTGCGGCAAACTTGGGACCGAGGAATCCGGGGCTGATCGAATTTCGTGCGAAGGGACCGGGCGCGATGCTGACGTAATTCGGCAATTCGCCCTGTTCGTCACCGAGCGATTTAGATAGGGCGCTACCGATCGACGGATAACGTACCGGGCCGCCCGGGATGTGCCCCGTCCGCATCAGGATGGTTCCCCGCTCGTGATCACCCTCTTTGGTGCTGACGCCCCGCAGGATTGCCAGCGACTCGGCGTGCTTTGCCAGTTTGGGCAAGTGTTCACTGAAGCGGAGCCCAGGGACGCTCGTCGATCTCTCTTTGAATGATCCACCGTTGACGTGACCCGGCTTCATGTCAAACGTGTCGAGTTGGCTTGGTCCTCCCGACATCCACAGTAGAACGCAGTGGCGGCCTTGTGCTTTGGCACTCTCGGCGGCAGATACAAGTTGCGGAAGCCAACCACTGCAGTACCCGCCGGCGGCAAAGCTCGCAAATTGCATCCAGCTTCGTCGATTGATTCGATGCGGTTGCATGAACAGTCACCCGAAAAGTTGGTCAGGGGCACATGGCGAACTCGGCGCTGTTGAGCAGCGCCCAAAGCAGGTCCGAGAGTCTTTGGGCTCGATCCGACCGGTCGCTTGCCGATGAAAGCATCGCGGCCATCCGGCTCGATTCATCGGGGGTTGGATAGCGGGAGACCGTGGCGAGGAAAACTGACTCGATCCGCTGTTCGTCATCGAAGAACGGGGCCTGCAACGCAGCCAACAGTCCGGTTCGTTCCGGGCTGCAAGCGGCGAGAGTCTCGGGGCCGTTCATCATGCCCAGGGCCTGTACCACCCCGTGAGGATAGTCGGCCGGTGACGACCCGACCGCACGCATGCGAGCGTGAAAGGCCTCCCTGCGCGGATCGAGACTCGCCGGTCCCGCGCCCGAATCCAACGGGCTTCGACAGTAAATGTTCTGGACCAGACTATTGTAGATTTGTTCGGCCGTCAGCGTCTTAACGGACATCGCCGCAAAGGAGTCGTGGGGCGGACGCTCCGGTGCATCGACTGCGCTGCTGCGCCCATACGCGCTCGTTCGGGCAACGGTGGCGTAGAACTGTCGGAGATCAAAACGAAGTCGAATCAGGTGGTCCGCAAGAAACGCAAGTAATTCCGGATGGCTTGGCTGGTTATCGGCGTCCATGGCATCGACCGGTTCGACAAGACCACGCCCGAAGAGCTGGCCCCAGACGCGGTTGGCCGCAGCCCGAGCAAAGTAGGGATTGTCACGCGACGCCAACCAGATCGTCAGTTGACGTCGTCGGATTCCGCGGGGATCTCGCTCCGGAGGATCCGAGACGCCGGGGTAGCGGGGCGACATGACTGTTTCCGTTTCCGGAAGTGTCACTTCGCGCCCGGGACGATCCTCGATGATCGGGTTTCGGGCTCCTCGCGATTCGTCACGCTCGAGCTGACTGAAGAAGGCCGCAAACCGCCAAAAGTCACGCTGCGTCCAGCGATCATACGGATGATCGTGACATTCGGCGCACTGGAGTTGCAGCCCCAAAAAAATGCGTGACGTCGCGGCCGCTAACTTCTCCGGCTGGACCGCATGAGACGTGTAGAAGATTGCCGGCCCCGAGTCCGCCGCGCCGCCGGCGGTGAGAAAGCTACCGACCAGGTGATCGTAGGGAACATTGTTGTAAAACTG
Organism: Rubripirellula sp.; assembly: GCA_029287555.1. Lineage (GTDB taxonomy): Bacteria > Planctomycetota > Planctomycetia > Pirellulales > Pirellulaceae > Rubripirellula. The sequence continues at coordinate 14,779 of JARFQX010000281.1, forward strand.
CTCGCGCAACCAGCGATGAAGTGAAGCGACATTCTCCCGTTGCTCAAGTTGCGTCTGGGCATCGGGTGGCAGCAGGATCTCGTTCCAAATCGCAGCCATGTGGTCGGCATGCTGCGGCGATTGAAGAAGTCGGTCCACCAATCGCTCTCGCTTGTCCTCGCTTTCATCCGCGAGAAATTGTCGCGAGCCTGCAACCGTGGGAGCCACTCCCGCCAGGTCGAGCCAGGCGCGGCGGTGAAACTCCGCGTCAGAACTCCGTGGTGCCGGCGTTATCTCGTTTGCTTTCCAGCTTGACGCAAGGAATGCGTCGATCTTTGTCGCCGCCGCGTCGAGAACGCTCTCCCGACCCTCAGCTTGCACGCTCACCGCAAAGCCAACGAGTGTCACCAAGTGAAGGAATCGAAGCGACATGGGGAGAAGGGAGAAGGGTGAAGGGTGAAGGGTGAAGGGTGAAGGGAAGCGAATGCTGGAGAGACGTGCTTTCCTGACTCGACTCAGGTTCGATTGCTCTGATCTCGCCTCTCGCCTCTCGCCACTTCTCTTTTATACCAGACCCACGTTGGGCTTGCTTTTGGGGGGCTTCTGGGGGGCCGGGTCGGCCAAGGGATTTTTGCAGGTTAGATAAAGTTTGAGAGTGTCTTGGCTGCGGGAGCTTCGTGGGGGAATGCGCGGGCTGCCGAGGAGTTTGCCGAGTGTACGGGCAACTTCCGGTTGAAGCGGCTTGCTCCGGCGTGCCGCCATCAAGTGATCGAACGATTGGGCCGATCGTCACAGTACGGGGAGTTATTGCAGTGACCGACGTCGGCGTCGGTCGGAAGCCCACCGCCTCGAACTAGTGACCGTTGCTTCTGCATTGATGCAAGGATGTGCAATGCCCTTATTCGCCTGGATAACTGTCCGCTGCCCGGGATGCGTGGTTAGCGCGGCGCTTGGTATTGCCTTTCTCGTTGGCACACCGGCGTGGTCTCAGTTGGCCGAACCGGTTCGGGTTGCGGATCCCACGGCGGGCTTGAAGCTGGAAGTGAGCAGTGAGCTGAGTGCAGAAGACGGCATGATCGTTGATTCAGCGACGCACGGGCTATCTCTGGAATCGCTCGAATCCATGGCGTTATTGGGCAACCCATCGATCCAACGAGCCGCTGCGCTGGTGCGGGCTGCGAGGGGCGCGGCGGTGCAGGCGGGACTGCAGCCCAATCCACTTGTGGGTATCGATTTTCAACAACTGGGAAGTGACGGACGGGCCGAACAGTATGGCGTCGGATTTGCCCAGGAGATTGTGCAGCCTCGCAAGTTGAAACTTGATCGGTCGATCGCGCTGCATGAAGCCAACCGCCGCACTCAGGAATTGATCGCGACACGATACCGGGTCCTGACTGACGTTCGTCTCGCCTACGTTCGTGCTCTCCGGGCCGAGCGCCAGTTGAAATTGACCCGTGAATTGGTCGAGATCGCGGAAAAGGGATTGGCCGTTGCATCGCAATTGCTTCGAGCTGGCGAGATTAGCCGCGGCGAAGTCTTGCAGGCGGAGATCGAAGTCGAGACGGCGAACATCCTGAACCAGAACGCCCTGAACGAGCGACTGGCTGTGTGGCGGGCCCTGGGCGCGGTGGTTGGCCAGGGGCCGATGACTCCTCAAGCAATTTCGGGCGACCTTGAGGAAGCTCCGCAAGGATTGATCTTCGGAGAGTCGTTGTCCCAGTTGCAGAGTCAAAGTCCTGAGATCGCGTCGGTGTTGGCCAAGATTGATCGGGCTAGATGCCGGCTGCAACGGGAACTGATCGAGGTGCAACCCAACGTTACCGTGGAAGGCCTTCTGAATTGGCGCGACAACGGGATAGACGGCGATGCGGATGCCGGGCTCGTTGTCGCGCTGCCGGTCCCGATCTGGAATCGAAACCAGGGCGCGATTTGCGAAGCGCGGGCCGAGTTGGCCGCGGCGCAGCGAGAACTGGCGCAGGTGGAGTTATCACTTTCCCAGCGACTGGCTCCGGTTTTCGAACGCTACAGCAACGCTGCGGCTCAAGTGAGTCGCTATCGAAATCGCATTCTGCCCAGGGCGGCCCAAACCCTGGAGTTGACCCGTCAATCCTTTGAGCAGGGCGAGGTCAGCTTCATCAATCTGTTGGCGGTACAGCGAACATTCGCGAACAATCAGCTTGCCTATCTCGATGCGTTGGAATCCGT
>JARFQX010000293.1 GCA_029287555.1 Rubripirellula sp.
GAATTCGATGCTTTAGCACGTTCAGCATCGCATGGTATTCATGGCGAATGATCTACCGTAGAGCCACCTTCATGATTGGTTGTGCAAGTCCAGGCGGTTGCGTCGCTTTACACGCCGTCGCGAACTTGCTTATTCAACTGCGTGGAGTTAGCAGCGAGTCCATAAACGCGACAAATGGCGGCAAAATCAGTCTTACAACGGCCGATCGCCTGACGATTCGAAACGGTTTCAGAATTCAATGGAACTATACGGTTTGCATGGGTCGACCGAACTCCTGGTGGCGGCCCTGGGGATCCGCACTCAGAATTGGTACCAATCGACGAAAATATCTGTGCGTTTTACGCTGACTATCAGCGACTCCCGTACTTTTCCTCAATTTTATTTCGTGGACCGCCGCCCAGAATGGATCGGCGCCCGGACATCGCGCAAAATACAGGCACGTCAGTGACGCGTGGTGGCTCGCTGTTTCGCAGCGATGCTGTTTCGTCTTTATTCCGAATTGAGATAAGTGTCATGAAAAAGCCTGCATCGTCCGGCTTCACATTGGTGGAGCTTCTGGTCGTCATCGCAATCATTGGTGTCCTCGTGGGGTTGCTCTTGCCGGCTGTTCAAGCTGCCCGAGAAGCAGCGAGGCGGATGAGTTGCAGCAACAACTTCAAGCAAATCGGTTTGGCGCTTCACAACTATCACTCGGCGTTCAAACAAATTCCGACACATGGCGGGGGAACCGTGCCGGGTACTGGGCCGTTTGCGCCGGGACCTTGGTTTCGTCCTTCAGACTTCGGCAATCGTCTTCGTTTGAGTTCTCTGGTTGCCATGACACCTTTCATCGAGCAACAGGCCCTGTGGGAACAAATCTCTAACCCGAGCCAGGAGCGGACCAGCGGCGGGATCCAGGATCCGCCATGGCCAGCGATGGGACCGACACCCGATCGGATTCAGTACATACCTTGGGTCAACGAGATCCCCACCTACCGTTGTCCGAGTGATCCCGGAGTCGGATTGCCGGCTTTGGGGCGGACCAACTACGCGTCTTGTCTGGGCGATTCGATGTGGCTCCTTCACGTGGCTCCCTACAACAACAACCGCATTAGAATCACGAACGGCCGAGCACGTCACGCCCGGGCTGCGCATCGCGGTTTCTTCCAGCCGCACCAGGAGGCCAAGTTTCGCGATGTGCTCGACGGGTTGTCGAACACCATTGCGATGGGCGAGATTATTACTGCGCTCCAGGATGGTGACATCCGCGGCAACGGAGTCGCGACAGACGGTGGGAACTCAGGCCCGTTTGGCTTCGCCGCCTTACGTGACAACCCTTCGCTCTGTACGGACAACGGTTACATCGATCCCGAACGGCCCCGGTTCTGGCTACCCCAATGGCAACAACGGAACCGACGTAACTTTGCCCGGGGGCATCGCTGGGCAAGCAGCTATCCGATCATGTCCGGGATGACCACCATCCTGCCGCCGAACCGGGAAGCGTGTGGTCGGTACAATGCGCTGGGAACAACCCTGGTTGCCCCACCGTCGAGTCGGCATCAAGGTGGCGCCCATATTTTGATGGGTGATGGGGCGGTCATTTTTATGACCGACTCAGTCGAAGCTGGTGACTCACGCGCGCCGATGGTCTGGCTAAATGGCAGGAACGTCGGCCCACCATCCAACACGCCGGGATCCCCAAGCCCGTATGGGCTTTGGGGCGCGCTAGGTACACGTGCCGGCAGCGAAACGGTCGAAGCACAACTCAACCAGTAGGTTCGAGGAATCTTTACGTTGCCGCCCGCCTAGCTTTAGCCCCGTGAGCGGCTATTTTTTACACTCAGTTTATCCTGCAAACCCAAGAAAGAATCGATGAAGTCAGCTTACCTTTCCCTGTTGATGTTGTGCGCCATTGCAGTCGCTGGCTGCTCGCAGCCAGAAGGCAACCCGATTGCGACGGAAGGTGCAACGGCCGATGATATCGCCAAATACGAAGAAGAATTGGCCGCGGTTTCAGGCGGCGACAGCTATGAGGATGCGGAAGACACCGATGATGCGGAATAGCCGCTTTCCTTGCCATCGTACGTGAAAGTCCTATCCTCACCGCCCACGAGGCTGATCCGAGGTCGGAAATACGTGCGCCCGGTTTCCGCTTTTTCTCCAAGTGATAGCAGTTGGCGATCCTGGAGCGGGACCGAGTTCGCTCGGCTTTGCAGCTCATCAGCTGAGATTCGACAGTTGGGATTAAGAAACCCCAGCATGGGGTTTCCGGGTCGCTGTGCCATTTGCCTGGATGCGTGCTGCATGACATGACAGTACGACGATTGTATTTGAGTCTTCTCCTACTTCTCGTTCCTTGTACGAGCTGTGACCGAGGCGCCTCGGAAGTTGCTGTCGACGAAGCAGCCACCGGTTCGCAGAATGAGGCCGAGGGCCTGGACGAAGCACGTCGATTGATTGGGACCGGCAGGTTCAATGCGGCTCGTGACGTGCTCGGGCGATATCTGCAAGCACACCCCAATGATCCAGATGCTCTGGAAATGGCCGGTGACGGCGCAATCCAGTCGCACGACTTGGCAGCGGCGATCGGGTATTTTGAAGCGGCGGTCAAGGCGTCGAATCATCCGTCGAAGGAACTGTGGTTCAAATGGGCGGGGGTGACGATTGCCGCGGAACGTCCGTTCGAAGCGATTTCCATCTTGCGGGACGCGCTCGAGGACCATCCCGACATCCTTGAGATACGGCAGAACTTGGCGACGCTCCTTGCACGAGTGGGCTTGCAGAACGAGGCCGCCGAGCATCTCCAGTGGCTGGTGCAACGCAAGCATGGCAACCGGAGTATCTTACTCCAGTTGTCCGACTTGACGTTTCCGCAAACGCACGATGCAACTTGCCAATCAGCGCTTCGTCGCAATTCGGATGACCTACGACCGGTTTTTTCATTGGCCCAACTCGACGCCCTAGAGTCAAATTGGAAGGAAGTTGAGAGGGCACTCAAGCCTGTTGTCGACCGACACCCCGATTTCTTGCCTGCCCTTGCGTTGTATGGTCGGGCACTCGTGGAACTTGACGAGGCCGAGGCGGTTAAGAACTGGAGCCGATCGTTGCCGCAGGGAATCGAGGGGTATTCGCAGTATTGGATGGCAGCCGGAAATTGGGCGTACCGCCATGGATCAATGGAGCAGGCCGCCCGCGCCTATTGGTCTGCGCTGCGATTAAACGAGAATGATCCTGAGGCGCTCAACGGGCTGTCGACTTCGCTGAGGCTACTGGGACGAAAAGAACAGGCAGAGCTCGCCGCTCGCCGCGCCGAAACGATTGCCGTGCTGCGGAGTCACATCGCGACGTTGGTGACTTCGGACTTTGACTCTCAAAAGGCGGTCGTGGATCTGGCGCTGGCCCTGCACGAACTGGGGCGCCAGTGGGAGGCAACGAATTGGTTGATGATCGGGCATTCCATGAAACAGGATCCCGATCCCAGGTTCGAACCAACCTTTCGTACGATTCGCGGTGAGTTGACGGGCGCCACGCCTTGGCAACTCCCGGAGCAAATGGTTTCCACGAAGATCGACCTGTCATCTTTTCCAGTGATTGCTTGGCACGAATCTTCCAAACAACCTTCGTTGCCGATTCGCGACGGCTCCGGCACGATCCTTCAATTTAGCGACGAAGCCAAATCCCGATCCCTCGTTCACGTTTGTGCCATCGGCAAGACTTACAGCCAGGAATCGGGATTGATGATTTACCAATCTGGAGCGGGCGGCGCAGGCGTGATTGATTTTGATCTGGATGGCTGGCCCGATATCTACTTGACCGTAATGGATGGGACTCCTGGCAACGAGGACTCCGGGCCCAATCGCCTGCATCGAAATCTAGCGCGAAAGTTTTTCGATGTCACTGACCTTTCGTCACTGATCGATCATGGCTTTTCGCAAGGTATCTCGGTTGGTGACTTCGACGCTGACGGTTGGCCGGACGTGTACGTCGCGAACATTGGCGAGAATCGTCTTTATCGAAACAACGGAGATGGAACGTTTAACGATGTCACCGAGCAATGCAAACTCAATGGAATCGGTTGGACCACTTCGGTTGCAATCGCCGACCTGAATGATGATGGACACGCTGATATCTACGAAGTTGGTTACTGCCATGGCGAAAAACCGCTGACACAAAAGTGCAAGTTTCCATCGATCCGTTCCTGCAATCCCATGGCCTTTGATGCCGAACCGGACCGGATTTGGGCTGGCAATGGCGACGGAACGTTTTCTGACGCAACTCGCTGGCTAGGGCCGCACCAGGTGGGCCGTGGATTCGCCTTGGTGATCGGAGATTTGGATCGTGATCCCGGCTTGGAAACCTACGTGGCCAACGACATGACGGCTAATCATTATTGGGCCAAACCAAAAAATGCACGCGAGTTCGGGCTTTCCGAACAAGCTACGATTCGCGGATTGGCGTTCAATCGCCAGTCCAATGCCCAGGCCTCGATGGGCATTGCCGCCGCGGACGCCGACAACGATGGTGACATCGATTTCCTGCTGACGCATTTTATCGACGAATACAATACGTACTACCAACAACTCCGCGACGGGAGTTGGTCCGATGAGTCACAGGTTGCGGGTTTTGCGGATTCGTCCAAACCGATGCTCGCGTACGGCACTCAGTGGATCGACGTCGACAACGATGGCTCGTTGGAAGTGTTCATTGCCAACGGCGATATCGATGACTTTCAATTCGAAGGGCGACGGTATCGGCAACCAGCGCAACTCTTGAAGCAGGTCATGCGCGGCCGATGGCAGGCGATGCACTCCGATCAATTGGGCGACTATTTCGCCCAGGATCGACTGGCCCGCGCCGTGGCAACTCTGGATGCCAATCGAGACGGCCTCTCCGACTTGATCGTCACCCATCTATTCGACCCGGTCGCCCTGCTGATCAATCGATCCGAGACCCCTGCTAAGCAAACGCGATTCTTTTTGCGGGCCAGGTCGACGCACCGCGATGCGATCGGCGCACGGATCCGACTCACCAGTGATAATCGAAGGTTCGAGCAACAATTGCTGGCCGGAAACGGATTCCAATGCGTCAACGAGCCGTGTATCGTTTTTGGAGTGCCCGACGCTGAATCTCTCGAACAAGTCCAAGTGATTTGGCCCCGGGGCACCATCGAGTCGTTGGACAACCTAGCTGCCGGCGGTGACTACTTGGTCGTCGAAGGGCTGGGCGCCTCGACATTAGGACCCGAAACGCGCTGATCTGAAACGCGGCTCCGCTCACTCTCCAATGCGGATGATCTTTCTGCTGGCGCGCTGAACGGCGTGACAAACATCTAGGAACGATTCTAACCGTTGCCTGGGGGTTAACTGGTGGTCGTCGCAGTACTCGGTAACTGGGCCCCCTTCGACGCTAGCCGATGAAGTAAGGCACCGAATTCCCGCTTATTGGAGTTGGCGAGCTTGATGCCAGAGTAGAGACTTGATTAGCGCGGTTGGTTGCCAATGCAATAGAGGCTGTCGCCGGTTCGAATGAAGAAGTTACCTCGGGAAACGGCGATCGATGCCATCGTCTTACCGTCAAGCGTGTTCTTGGTTATCTCCTTGTATTTCGGCCCGGGCTCCAGCACCGTGGTGATCCCTTCTTCCGAGGTGATATAGATTCGGCCGTCGGCCAGCAACGGCGACGCGGAGTAGTTGCCGTCGAGTCGTTCCTGCCAGACGATCTCGCCTGATTTCGCTTCAATGCAGTGCAGGATGTTGTCGCGAGTGATCGTATAGAGACACGGCTCGACATACAGCGGCGATGGCAAGGCCGGGACACCGCGTTTCTGTTCCCAGGCGATGTGCGATTCGGTCACATCCCCCTGACCGCCTGGGCGAATCGCTCGAAGCGTCGGTTCCTCGAAGCCGGATGACGTAAAGATCAGACCTTCACCCAGCACGGGAGAGGGTGTCACGCCCTCACCCTGGCTGTAGACCGACCAGATTCGCTCGCCCGTTTCGACGTCGTGCGCTTGGACTCGATCGCCACCCGCACTGACAACCGTCTGCCCGTTCTCGATCGCGATCGCGGTCACGTGTCCAACCCGAGACAGTCCGCGTTTGCCGCGCCACTTCGTGTTGCCGGTCTCCTTGTCCACGGCAAGCAGGACGGCCTGGTCCCAAGGTTCCTTCCAACCGACACGCTGCTCCTCTCGACTGCTGCCGTCAAACGGCATGACGATCAGTCCGCCCACAAGCATGGGCGAAGCACCAAGCCCATGCAAGCTGTGGAAGTCCACGTCTTCGTTCTTCCAGACCAATTTGCCGTCGAAGTCGACGGCAACGATCGTTCCATCGTAAAAGGCGGCGTAGATTCGCGCGCCGTCGGATACCGGCGTCGGCGTGGCGTAGGAGTTCTGGGCTCGCTTGGGTCCAGGAATCTGTCGGTGGACTTCACTATCCCAAAGGATTTCGCCACTCGTGCGATCGATTCCGATCACTCGACACGAAGCACCTTCGTCCGTCGCAGTCGTCACGAAGATGTGATCACCGGAGACAATCGGAGACGACCAGCCTTGGCCCGGTATCGTGGTTTTCCAGGCGACGTTGCTGTCTTCGGACCACTGAAGCGGCAGGTTTCTTTCAGGCGTTCTTCCCTGGCCGTTTGGGCCCCGAAAGCGAGTCCAATCTTCGCTGCGTAGCGAGTCGGAGGTAGATGACAACAAACCCGCGACGACAATCGACGCACCAATTAGCAAACGCATACGACAATCTCACTTAGCTTTCGGAAGGAATTGACACATGATACCGCAAACTTCGCATCGGCGACGGCTTTCAATTTCTTGTCGTCCTGAAGTCAAATTCCTTCGCAGAAGCTCGCTCAAAAAGACTCACTTTCGGACCCTTGATCGTCTTTCGCCACCGCCGCTAATGACAGGACTGTGCTCACCGGTGAACGCGATGCCGATGCACAGCAACAACCCCGCGATAAGCAGCAAGGGGTCTTTCGATCGGAGAGGCTGTCGGCAGGAATTCCGAAAGGCGGTGCGTCATCACTCGTGGCGCGGTGTTCCA
>JARFQX010000380.1 GCA_029287555.1 Rubripirellula sp.
TAGCCTTGGAGTTTCAGCTCGCCGTCGCCGATTGACGGTGGCAGCACCGACGAAGTCGTGGTGGGTGCGGTGTAACCGGTCGCGGCACTGGCGGCGGAGAAAACGGGCGATGCAGCCGCGGTGGGTTCGGCGGAGTCGGAAGCGATCGAAGTCGGCGGCATGATGCTCGCCGTGGTGCTCGATTCAGCAACCGCATCGAGGGTCGTTCCGCCAGCACCCGCTGTAGAATCACTCGACGGCGGCGTAATCGCCGAGAAGGAAGGGGAATCGCTTGGCAGCGTGAACCCGCCCGACTTGCTGGGACTGCTCGTTGAGGCGGCGGTGGTACCGATCGGCGGTTTGAATGGATTGGTCGTCGACGGAGTAGTCAAGGGAGCGGTCGGCGACACCATCGGATCGCTGCCTGGAAGTGCGTAGCCAGTTCGGGTCGTCGCGCTGGCCGCCGAGGTGACCGCACTTGCCGGTTCCTCGCTCCGCGGTGTAATCGCCTTGGAACCAAATGCGTAACTCGATGGTGTGGCGGTCTCGGTGGAGGGAGTGTCGAATCCTGCGTTGGTTGTGGGATTGCCTGAATCGATGCCGTTGGCTTGCGCAGCAGCCATGTTCGTTGCCTGAGTTGCGTAGCCTGGCGAGACGTCGAAGCCCGCAACCTGGGCGGTAGTGCCAGCGTCCGGAGCGTTCGGCGCGGAACTAATCTTGGGCGTCGTGGCAGCCGTTCCACCGGCTACCGATGCGATCGCCTCGGGAGTCGCCTTTGCACTTGGCGGTGCGGGGTAGGTAACCGTTGGCCCCTGTCCGGCGAGCATTTCGGCCGACGGTTCGCTTCGCATCCCGAACATACCGCCCCCTGGCATGCTGCGGCACCCGGTCATCATCATGGCCGATGCGGCGCAACCGGCCGCGAAGATGAAAGTCCGTTTTGAGAATTTGTTCAGCATCCTGCCAATCCTTGACACATGATTGCGAGTCTTCTCCGCATTCCAACTCTTCGGATATCCCCGTACGGAAAATCCAAAGAAACCGGCAAAGTCTTCGCAAGTCCTCCAGATCCTTACGGCCGGTGATCGGACGTTAAGACGCCCGCTCCAACCAAGTCAATCCCAAACCTGATGCCTTGGTTGGATTGTTAGATTGGGTGCCCTCTTGCTTTGCGAATCTCGGTCTCTCGCGACTCCGCGTGAACATCCCGTTCTCTCCGCGGACTACCAAGTAGGCGTGCAAGATGCCGAAACTCTGTGAAACTCCACTTGCTCGATCATGAACAAGTCTTGCCTTCAATGCTCAGTTTAGAGTTGAGCCTGTTAGTGCGGGAGGCACGGAATGTGAGAGCCTGGGACGCAAGTCCCAGGTTGTGATCAGGTGAAGCCCGGTCTCCGCAGCATGCGATCGGCCGCACAGCGGCCGATCGCATGCTGCGGAGAAAAACCACGAATTCCTGGGACTTGCGTCCCAGGCTAGAAAACGTCATCGCTCCGCGATTCAAGAAAACGGCACAACTTCGAGATGCTTCGACGGGGGACGCTTGTCCAGCGTTAGTCAGACCGCACTGACTTCCATGGAGGTGCCCTGGGTCAGGCCGGGGGCCGGCAGGTTGCTGCTGCCCTGCAGGTAGATGTCGATGGCCCGTGCGGCTCCACGACCCTCGTTGATGGCCCAGACAACGAGGCTTTGACCACGCCGACAGTCACCCGCGGCAAACACGCCATCGACGCTGGTCGCGAAGCGACCGTGGGTTGCCTGGAAGTTGCTGCGTGCATCGACCTCCAATCCGAGCGACTCGGCGACATACTGCTCCGGACCGAGGAAACCCATCGACAGAAGAATCAACTGGGCGGGCCACTCCTTCTCGCTCCCTTCGACCTCGGTCATTGCCCAACCGCCTTCGTCGTTCTTCTTCCAGGCGACTTCAACCGTCTTGATGCCCTGCAGAGAACCCTGTTCGTCGACCAGGAATTCCTTGCTGAGAATCTGGTACTCGCGAGGGTCTCGACCGAACTTGGCGGAGGATTCTTCGTGGCCATAGTCCACCCGGAAGACCCGCGGCCACTCGGGCCAAGGATTGTCGGGGGCTCGTTCGGCCGGCGGCTTGGGCAGCAATTCGAAGTTGACCAAACTGCGACATCCATGACGGATGCTCGTGGCGATGCAGTCGGTTCCCGTATCACCGCCGCCAATCACGATGACGTCCTTCCCTTCGGCGCTGATGAATTGATCGCTAATCGGGTCGCCGTGCACCATTTGTTTGGTGTTGGCGGTTAGATATTCCATCGCGAAATGAACTCCCTTGGCATCCCGATTGGGAATGGGCAAGTCGCGAGGCTTGGTAGCGCCACAGGCCAGCAGCAGCGCATCGAAATCGGAGTGCAACTGCTTGGGATCGACATCTTTGCCAACGTCGACACCGGTGACGAATTTGACGCCTTCGGCCGTCATCTTATCCACTCGCCGCTGCACCGCTTCCTTGGAGAGCTTCATGTTGGGAATCCCGTATTGAAGCAATCCGCCGATTCGGTCCGCCCGTTCATACACCGTGACTTCGTGACCCGCCTGGTTCAATTGGTCGGCGGCGGTAAGTCCGGCTGGCCCGCTACCGACGATCGCAACCCGCTTGCCGGTGCGCGACTCGGGAGGACGCGGTCTGATCCAGCCCTCGGCCCAAGCTCGATCCACGATTGCATTCTCAATGTTCTTGATCGTTACCGGCGGGCTGGTAATGCCGAGCACGCAGGCACCCTCGCACGGGGCGGGGC
>JARFQX010000391.1 GCA_029287555.1 Rubripirellula sp.
CTACCAAACACAACTTAACGGGCCCGAGTTTGTGAAGTTCTACTTTGCGATGGGAGTCGTTTGCTGCGTCGCAATTCTCGTGGCTCGGTTGACGTCATGCCCAATTGCGGCATTCGTGGCTCTGCTCTTGGCCTTTGAAGCCATTGGTGCGATTCGATACGGCTACGGATTGACGCAGGGGATGCACAGGTTTGGAATGCTCGGGAAAATGATGCTTTTTGGACCGGTTGGCATCGTCGCGATTCCCTTCCTCGATCGTTTCGGTGAATCGAGCGGTGGAGGTGGTTCGAGCAGTTGGGGCGATTCGAGCTACAGCAGTTGTGGCAGCAGCTGTGGAGGTGGGGGATGCGGGGGCGGAGGTTGCGGTGGCTGTGGCGGCTGAGGCGGAATCGCTTGTTGAAGTGCCCTTGATCGGCATCGGGTTTCGATCGCCAATCGCTGATTGGATATTTTCCAATCCGTCGACGATCGACTGTCTCGAGGTGACTGCGGAGCATTTCTTTGATGGTGGGGAGTCTCAACTTGAGAGACTTCGCGAACTTTACCCGATCTCCGTTCATGGGCTTGGTCTCTCGCTGGGCACTCCGGGGCCGATCGACACGAAGGCTCTTGCAAGCTTCAAGCGAGTGGCGGATGCGGCCCATGCGCGTTGGATCAGCGAACATATCGCTTTTACGAGAACGGATGACGTCGATCTGGGCCATCTTAATCCCGTTCCCCCGACGATGGATTCGTTGAAGACGCTGGTCGATCATGCGCGCGAGGTAATGGATCTCTGCCAGCGACCACTTCTCCTTGAAAACATCACCTCCTACCTGCGGTTCCCCGGGGAGATCTCCGAAACGGAGTTCATCAATCGGCTGTGCGAGCAGGCGGGTGCCGGCCTATTGCTGGATGTCACGAATTTGTTCATCAACAGCCGAAATCATGACTTCGATCCAGTGGAGTGGCTGCGTCGAATCAATCCAACAATCATCAAGCAACTCCATATTGTTGGGTATTCCTTTCACAATGGAGTTTGGCACGACCGTCACTGCGAGCCCATTCAGGAAGAATTGCTCGAGCTTGCCACCGAAGTGATTGCGTACGCTTCGGTCGAAGTCGTTATTCTTGAACGAGACGTGGCGATTCCCGAGCCCAGGGAACTCGAACTCGAGTTGATCCACTTGGAGAAGGCCTGTGAGTCAGCCCGCTGCAGTTAGAATGCTTGGCTTGCTGTTGCGAGACCGCGAATTGAGGCGTCGATTCGCTATCGATCGCTCAGCCGTCCTTCAGGAATTTGGCATTGCACCAGACCAAGCCTCCATCTTTTCCGAGTTAGACTCGGGTCAACTCGATATTCAGGCCGAATCACTGATTCGAAAACGTCGCTTTGAAGTCGCGCGCCTGCTTCCCGAAACATGGTTGCGGCTAGGGAGCCAAGCTCCCGTCAAGTTTCGGCAATACGTGGACCAATCGTCTTGGCCCGAGGGTCACCGACGACATCTCACGGATGCTTCGATGTTCTGCAGGTTTCTTCGAGAATCGGCTCCAGAAGAATACTCGCGATCGGAGCACCATTGGGTCGCTTTTCGGGCCGATGACCGATCTTTTACCATCCGAGCGGTGCCAGACCTGAGCATTCGCGGAAAGCAACGATGGGGGGCTCTCGTTTGTTTTCGTCGGAATGGCTTGGCTATCCGGAAAGCTTTTTATCTTCGAGGCGGTCTGATCTCTACGTAAGTCGGGCCTTGTCGTCATTCGGCCAACTCATTCAGCCAACTTATTCAACAGGGCAATCCGATGTCCCGGATCACAACAGGACGCGTCCGAAAATGGGTCACGCTGAGCATGACGCTGGTGCTGGTAGCCTCGCTGGTTACTTGGTTTCTTCAGCGTCAGACGATTCCGCGTCGAATCCGAATTGCGACCGGCACGAGGCAGGGCTTGTATCACAAGGTTGGTTCGACCATCAAGGAATCACTTGGTAAACACATTGGAAGCTCCGTCGCTGTCAAGGAAACGGATGGATCGTACGAGAACTTTCAGATGCTGCTGAGCGGCGAGGCAGAACTAGCGATTCTGCAGGGCGGTTCGGTGCCAATCGAGAAAGTCAGCGTGATCACGCCGCTGTTTCGCGAGTATGTGTTTGTGATCGCTCGTAAGGGGACAGATATCCAGAGCGTTTGGGAGCTCGGTGGAAGGCGAGTCTGTCTCGGGCCGAGCGGATCGGGTAATCGTGATGCCGCGCTGAAGGTCCTGCGACACTTTGGCATCGATGAAACTCACCTCATCGGTGACAATGATTTGCCTTTTACCGCTCTCGCCAGTGACGAGACGTTGGAAGCGGCGATCGTCACTGCGGGGATCGAGCATCCTGCTCTGCAAGACTTGCTGTCCACCAATCAGTTTGACATCGTGCCAATTCGCAGCGCGATGGCGATGGAACTCGTGCATCCATTTGTTCGCAATGTAGAAATCCCCCGCGGTCTATTTGCCGAACACCCAGCTGTACCCCCTGAACCGATCCCGACCATTGCGACCACCGCCTATTTGACCTGCCCAAACGATGCACCGAGCGATCTTGTGCAGGCGGCGCTGGCGTCGATACACGAAGAGAGTCTTCGACTGAAAGTCCCCACACTGATCACGAGACAAGAGGCCACGCAATGGACGGCCACGCGAATGCATCCAACGGCGCAGCGTTATTTCAACCCCGCGGATAACATCGGTGCGATAGCCAGTGTGATGGAATCCTTGGCGGCGACGAAAGAGTTGCTGTTTGCCTTTGGAGCTGGTATCTATCTGCTGTTGATGCGGTGGCGACGACTCAAAGAGAAAGAACAACAAATCATCATCAACCGCCAAAAAGAGCATCTCGATCGGTTGCTAACCAAGACCCTGGATATCGAGAAGACACAGTTGGATTCTTGTGATCCGGCGCGATTGGTCGAGCACCTGGCAAGGTTGAAGCAAATCAAGTTTCAAGCATTGCGGGAGTTTACCGAAGAGGAGCTCCGTGGCGATCAGTCTTTTTCCATTCTCCTAGATCAATGTTCGAGCCTGACTTCGGAGATCCAACTCAAGCTGCTTCTCTCCGGGTCAAACGTGGAGACGCGATGCGAGTTCGACACGAACCGTGGAGAAGACGGTGATACGTAATGGGGTCGCCAAGAATTGGCAAACACGAAGGTGGGGACTGGCATGAGCGAATGCAAACAACGTTCGCGTACCTGCGATCGTTCAATCCGAGACGTTGGCATCGGCGAGATGGATTAATTCGCTCGCCAATGCCTCGTTCTCGAGAACTTCCTTCCAGGCATTCCTGAGTTCGCTACTGGTGAAGGTAAGTTCCAACCTGTTGACCCGATTCGCCGCCATCATTGCCACTTGCGGGACTTCGACGAACCGGCTGACGTTGAGAAGGTCCGAGGCCTGGCGGTTTCGGGTCGGAAGGTTCTGCAATCTCAAGGCGTTGATATCCTCTGCGAACAACGACGCGAACAACGCCCAGGTTGCTGCTTCGCCGCTAGCGGATAAATCCAACGCTTGTGGATGCAACTCACTGGAGGATTCGATCAGCCGTAGCGCTCGCGCGACATCATAAATCTGCATCCCCGCGAGTGTCTGGCCGACTTGCATGAATCGACGCCGGATCTGTATCTGTTTCCTCTCGTCTCGCGACCA